>CAYMXD010000584.1:0-1844 GCA_964394095.1 uncultured Mesohalobacter sp.
TTACCATATCTGGTCATGTTTTTTCTAGCTTTTTTGTAAATTTGATTTTTCATACTTGCATCAAAGATTCTTCTTTCATCCAACTGAATACCAAATATGCCTTTAGATTTTTCAACAAGTATGAGTTCATCAAAGAAAAAATTGATATCTGATACATTAAATCCATTTTTCATAACATAATCGTGGGTTTTATAACGTAATTTACCATTTAGCGCACCATGACTGACAACAATAGGTATATTTTCTTCAGGAAAATATTCTTTAAGAAGATCGTAATATTCATATCTTGACTTTGGATTCATGTGTTTGACATCCGGGAGTATTCTTTTGCCTTCTGAATTATCTAGCAATGCCAAAACCACCTTTTTACCAAGTTCTGAAAATCCTTGCTTCGGATCATCAGCCTGTTGCATTTGTGTAGCAACCAATCCGGAAAAGCTTTTTGCAAAACCGCAAAGACCATTATCAAAATGATGCGCAATGCCCATGAACAATGGTCTAAAATCCCAGTTTTTTACATGGTTTAAATTTCTTAAAACCTCTTCTGGGTCGGTAGGCACAGCTTCCCTTTTTTCCAGACCGCAATTAAAAACATGCGCTCCTTCAATAGACAAAATGACGTTTACACAATTTTCATCATCCAGATCTAAATCAGAAGCTTTGGCTATAAGCTTATAAGTCTTTACTTCACCACTTAAGAATACAGTTTTATCATGCATTTGCTCATAAAATTGATATTCAGCGACAAGATCTTTAAAATAATCTTTCATGTCCTGTAAGTGCCTTATTCGTCTCATACCTATACCCGTGGCAAGATTTCTTAATAATCTACCGGAAAATTTTACATCATCGGCATCGTCATGTTTTACCATTCCTTTTTCCAAAGGATATAGCGAAGCCACTATTATCCTATTATTGCCTTGTATCAACGTCTCCATATCTGATTGTCTCCACTTAGTGAGAGAAAACAGTACATTGGTTACTCTTCTAAAAAGTTTGGGCCGCTGTTGAAACCAAATGCTATTCTTTTCATCGGTGTTAGAATTATTTTCTCCCGTAACATACTTCCTCATAAAACTTTTTCCAAAAGGTTTCATGGCTGGATGACAGTGTAGATCTACAATTGGCTTTTTCATGATTAAAGTTTTTCAAATTTGCATATAAATGAAATATTTATTAAATTTTTGATAAAAATAATTTAGTTTTTGCGAGATTACAATACCTGATATTGGGTATTTTTAAAAATAATAAAAAAACCATAATTGAAATAATTTAATTATTAAAATTATGGCCTTTAAGAATAAAGTATGAAAATAAACTATAAATTAGTTATTCCAAAGATTTTCTATTATCTCCGGATTTTGTATCGATTAATTTATTGTAAGGATCGATACCGACTGCCGTTGGTTTTTCATCAACTTCAATTTTAAACGTATTGTAAATACTGTCAATCCTAACTTTTTTCAAATATAAAGGCTTTTCTTCGGTTTTTCCATCTTTTTTGATTTCTGTAAACACACCGATTTCAACGTAATCTTGCATTGGCCAAGATTTTATGGTATCCTTTTCTTTTACATACATCAAACTGTCGTTAGCCTTAGCATAAAGCCTCTTCCCTTTTATATCAGATTTATACTTTGACACAACAGCCTCAATGTCAACAATATAAGTGCTATCAGCATTAATTTGATAAGCTGCGTTTTCAACATAATTGTCATATAAGGTGATTGTTTTGAACATATCATCTACAAGATATTTTAATGAATCCGGTGTACGCTCTTCCAGATGATTAACAAATTCAACTGAAGTCGTATAAGGCGGCTCCTTAAAGGCCACTTTATCTA
>CAYMXD010000585.1:0-1831 GCA_964394095.1 uncultured Mesohalobacter sp.
ATAATGATTATTTTAGGTCATTGCCAATATCTTATTTACCTTCGCATTAAAATTTTAATCATGAAACAAATAGCATTTTTATTTATTTTAAGTCTTGGTCTTTTCGGTTGCCAGCAAGACAAAACAGCCTACGTCGATAATCAGGAAATCATGGAAGGCTTTGAAAAACTTAAGCAAACAGAAGAAGAATTATCTGTTGAAGAAGAAGCGCTTAAAGCTAAAATTGACGGCATGGTTGCAGAAAGCGGTTATCAGGATTTAGTTCAGGAGTATCAGTCTAATCAGGGCAAAATGTCCGAGGCTAAGGAAGAAGAACTGTATAACCAAATTATGCAGATTCAACAACAATTAAGCCAACAACAAAAAATGAGCAATCAGCAATTTCAACAAAGAAAAAGCGCTCAAATGGATTCGTTAGTGAATACCGTTAAGGATTTTATTAAGACCTATGGAGAAGAAAATGGTTATACCTATATATACGGAGCAAACGAATCAGGAAACATTCTCTATGGTAAAGACGAACTAGATATCACAGAGGAAGTGACTAAAGCGCTTAACGATAAGTATTCAGTTGAAACACCAGAAGAAGAAACAAACGAAGCAGAAGCAGATTCAACATCTACTGAAGCTGCCGAATAAGTTTACCCTATTCATAACATATAAACCTGAGCCTCTGCTCGGGTTTTTTTATGGCTTCATATGAATAAACCTTGAAAGCTTAAACGATACGTCGGTCATTACCATTTTAGAATTCACATTTCTATCAATGTGGTATATAGCTTCTTGTATGGTATTGTAGATGTGTTCAATATTGTTTCCGTGAACGAAAGGAGCAAATTTATCTAAGGAAAATTGCGCTTCAGTTTTAAGATACACGAGATCATGGGCTTTATAGTTTTTGAGTAAAGCCTGTCTGAAAAAATGCAGACAAAATTTTAGAAATCTTATTTGTCTATCTCGAGAGTTGTCGCTGATGCCTTGACTCCACTCTATCAGCTTTTGAACAATCTGTTTATTTTGTTTAGCCTGAAATGCTAACCTGACCCAACTGATGAACCATTCTTCAAAATCCAGTTCCTCTTCATTATTTTGAGCAAGATTATAAGCTTGTGTGTAGTTGCCATCCGCCTGTAGAGCCATAAAATCTGCCTTGGAGGAATCCAGGTTGAGGTTTTTCATCAAGCCTTCTCTTATTTGCTCCTGACTTAATCTTGGGAAATACAAAGCCTGACACCTGGATTTAATGGTATCCAAAATCATTTCTTCTTTATCGGTCGTTAAGATCAGGAAAGTTTTTTCCGGCGGTTCCTCAATAATTTTCAGAAGTTTGTTGGCTGCTGCTGTATTTAATTTATCTGCGCACCAAATCACCATGACTTTAGCTACACCAGAGTGAGGCTTCAGGGCTAATTCATTACCAATCCTTTCTGCTTCATTAACCGTCATCAAGCCTTTCTTTTTTTCTATACCAATAGTTGAATACCAGGATTTTAGATCCATATAAGGATTGGTTTTGGCTAATTCCAACCAAGGTTTTATATAGTCTGAAGTTGTAGGTTTAGACGGCTTACCGCCTACATTATTTACAGGAACAGCAACGTGAAAATCGGGATGTTGAAGAACCGAAGAATAGATTTGCTTGTCAGGATTAGAATTCAAAATTAAATCTGCACAAGCCAACGCCATAGGTAAAGTACCATAACCCGTTTCCCCGATGTACAATTGAGCGTGAGGCATCCTGTTATTTACGTAGGAGGCCTTGATGTGTTTTTTCAGGTGTTCTTGTCCAATGATGTTATCAAAATGCATAGGTGACAAAATTAACTTAAAT
>CAYMXD010000586.1:0-1830 GCA_964394095.1 uncultured Mesohalobacter sp.
ATAAGGCGGCTCCTGAAAGGCCACTTTATCTATGTATTCGCTTAAAATAGTATTGAATTTTTTCTCACCTATAAAATCGCTCATGGCATAAAGCACCAAAGATCCCTTCTTGTAATGGATATATTGCTGATTTTCATTGAGCATTAAGGGCAATTCTTTTTGAGACTCAAAGCCTCTTCCACTCAAATAATCATCCAGAGCTTCTTTGAGGAACCTTCGCATTTGATTTGGGCCATATTCCTGTTCCAGAACTTTTAAAGAACTGTACTCCGACATGCTTTCAGACAAAAGGGTTGCTCCTCGAACATCTGCTCCAATGACTTGATGAGCCCACCATTGATGCGCCACTTCATGTGAGGTGACACTAAATGGATAATCTACGCTATCCTCGTCCTCATCATCAACTTTTGCAATAAAGCCAATAGCCTCAGAAAATGGTACCGTATTGGCAAAAGATTGCGCAAAAGTCCCTGAAAAACTTTGAAATTCTATGATTCTGAGTTGTCTAAATTGATAAGGACTAAAATTTTCTTCATAATAATCTAAAGATTTTTTCTATGTTAAAATCATGGGGTTTATGGTAAAAGACTTGAATCTTAGTCCCATTATACTCCTCTTCATAGACTTCATATTCGGCTGACATAAAATTATAGAAATTAAGAATAGGTTTGTCCATTTTGTAGTGGAAAAAACTTCTATCGCCTTCTGTTTTCTCTTCAACAAGGTATCCCGGAGCTATAGCAATTTGATCTTGGGAAGTTGTGATTTCAGTTTCAAAATTTATCCAATCGGCATCTTTAGAAATATAAGTATTGCCCAATGCCGTTGAATCGTAAGGAGACTTCATACGTTCTTTGGGAGGTAAATCATACTTTTCTCTAAGTTTATTATTACGTAATTCAGAACTTTCACGGTATCCGAAATTTGGAAAAATTCCGCTGTTTAAAAATGTACCGTTCTTTCTTATAGGTGATGGGCGACTCAATAATGTATTAGGCTCATTTTTCATCTCAAAACTAAAGCGTATCGTATCACCAGGCAGCAATTGCTTATCAAAACGAAAAATTTCTTTATTGTAAAACGTATCTTTCAACACCACTTTACCTGTTTTTGAAAAGCTGTAAGATTTCAAAGCGTCCCTGACATTGATGAATAAAGAATCAATGGGTTTATCGGTCTTATTTTTCAATACAAAAACCCCCTGCGCTCTGTAATTTCTTTCTTCAGGATAAATATCCAATTTAATACTTACGTCAGTTATTCTAGGGTGAGGCAGATGCTTATACTTTGAATAGGTATTTTCAAATTTCACCCTTTGTTTTTCTCGTTCAACACCGGTATAGCGTTCGTTTTCAATATTGTCATGATAATAAAACCAACTTCCTAAACCTAAAAACGTAAAAAAACCAACTGATAAAATTATAACTTTTACCGGAGTGAAACTTGTAATAGCCTTTTGCAAACGTTGCTTCGCCCTATATTGAATAACTCTTCGGTAAAATTGAAGGGAAAGAACGTAAAACACAACAGCCAAGCCAAACCAATATAATCTGTATAGATAAAATTCGCTTATAAAATCACTCCATCCGGCCATATCAGAATAACCTACGCCGCTTACACTATTAAATATAAACACATTTTGTTCTATTCCAAAATCAGGAAAAAACCCTAAAAGAATTGAAAAGGCCAGTAAAACAATAAAACCAACAATGTAGTTTTTGAATAATTGATGAACAAATAAGGCTAAAGCCGTCCAAACTAAAATTGTCGGTAAGTTTATAGCAAATGCTTTAAAGAGGTAAAGATCAATTTCAAACTTATAATAATTGA
>CAYMXD010000587.1:0-1830 GCA_964394095.1 uncultured Mesohalobacter sp.
CTAAATCGATACTTTTATTTCTCACCACATCAACCTCAACATCAAAAGCTTCAAGGTAATGAACCAAGTTATAGACAAAAGAATCGTAATTATCAATGACTAATATTTTCTTCATTTTCATTAAAATTTAGTTTGATTTTCAGCGTGATCAATGGCTTTGGTCAGTGCTCTCAGCTTATTGTACACTTCCTGCAATTCGTTTTCATCTTTGGAATCTGCAACTATGCCTGCGCCCGCTTGATAGTTTAGCTGATGATTTTTACTGACAAATGAGCGAATGATAATGGCGTGATTGTAATTGCCTTTAAAGTCCATAAAGCCAATAGCTCCGCCGTAAGCGCTTCGGTTGACGGGTTCATACTTTTCAATCAATTTTAAAGCCATTGGTTTGGGTGCACCGCTGAGTGTGCCGGCAGGAAAGGTATCTGCCACCAAATCGAAACTCTGAGTGTCATCATCCAGCTCTGCGGTAACTTTGCTCACCAAATGAATCACATGCGAAAAGAACTGAATATCTTTATAATTCTGCACTTTTACCGCTTTTCCGTGTCGGCTAAGGTCGTTTCTGGCCAAATCGACCAGCATAACGTGCTCGGCATTTTCTTTGGGATCTTCGGAGAGTTTTTCGGCCAATTCGCGGTCTTGGGCATCGTTTCCGGTACGTTTAAAGGTTCCGGCGATGGGATGAATTTCAGCCGTTTGGTTTTCAATCACCAATTGGGCTTCGGGTGAACTGCCAAAAATTTTAAAGTCGCCATAATCGAAATAAAACAAATACGGCGAAGGGTTGATATGTCGTAGACTTCGGTAAACTTCAAATTCATCGCCCTGAAAGTCTTGGGTAAATCGTCTGGACAAGACCAATTGAAATACATCTCCCCTTTGGCAATGCAACTTGGCTTGTCTTACCATCTTTAAGTACTCTTCATCGGTTAGGTTGGATTTTGGTTTTGAAACGGTATTAAAATCGTAAGTCGCCAGAATTTGATTTTGGAGCAGTTGAAGAATATCACTTTGTCGGCTCGTATTCTCTGGATATAAATGTTCAAATATGTAAGCCTCGTTATTAAAATGGTTGATGGCAATGATGTTTTGATAGACTGCATAATACAAATCAGGAATATCTAAATCATCAGTTTTCTTTTTGACCTCTACTTCTTCAAAGTGGGTAACTGCGTCATAAGCCGTATAACCAAATAAACCGTTATTGATGAATTTGAAATCCTGTTCATCGATGTCAAATTTATTTTTAAAATCACTGATATGAGCTGTAAGGTTTTCAGCACTACCTATTTGAATGTGTTCAATTTTCCCATCCGGATATGTTTTAGATAGTTTTCCCTTTTTCAATTTTATTTCAGCAATCGGTTGGCAGCAGATGTACGAAAAGCTGTTATCGCTGGTATGGTAATCGCTGCTTTCCAGCAGAATACTGTGAGGAAATTCGTCCCGAAGCTTTAAATATACACTTACTGGGGTCAGCGTATCGGCCAGTTGCTTTTTAAAAGAAGTTTTTAAATGGTAGATCATAAATCTTTAAAATAAAAAAACCTGTCGTGAGGACAGGCTTTAATGGTTATCATATAAAGTGTAGCTCACGACATAATAATGCTATGAGTCCACCACCAGTTTTTTGTGTTTTTTAATTTCATACTACAAATATAAATATGATTTTGAATTGAACGAATTTGAGAGGATTTTTTTTCTCACTTTTTTATGAAGTGATGAGGCCTTATGACCTCTTAATACTTCTTAACTCAACTTTAACGGGTATTGATTTTACTTCAATGTATTAAATAGGTCAAAACACAAAAGAAAAACATGAAGTAT
>CAYMXD010000588.1:0-1827 GCA_964394095.1 uncultured Mesohalobacter sp.
GTAAAATATTTTAAGATAGAAGTCATGATTTTAGGGAAAGTGTTTTATTTTTGATGGTATATATTAGTTAGCATTTATTAAAAAAAAGGGAATTACGAACAAGTATTATAAATTGAATTGATTATTTCTTACAATTGAAACTAAGCAATTAAAATCTCGCACAGCTGTGCGAGATTTTATAATTTTGTTTTCTCTCACAGGCGTGCGAGAATTAAAAGAAAATAGATGAGTGAGTTAAAACAATACAATAGTTTTTTCAATAAAATAATCCAAACGATTAATTCAGCGAGATATGAAGCATATAAATCACTGAACAAACACCATATTGGATTAAATTTTGAAATTGGAAAACTGATAGTTAAAAACCAGGAGGTCAATAATTGGGGTAAATCAATTGTTGATACTCTTTCAGCAGACATCAACAAACAAATTGATGGAATAAAGGGATATTCTTCTCAAAATTTGTGGCGAATGCGACAGTTTTATCTTGAATATAAGGATGAACAAGAACTATTAGATTTAGCAACAAAAATACCTTGGGGTCAGAATTTATTAATAATGCACAAAGTAAAAGACCTTGAAGAACGCAGATATTACTTAGACGCAACCGATAAATTGGCTTGGAGCAGAGCCGTTTTGTTAAACCAGATAAAATCTAATGCTTATCAAAATCACCTAGCAAATCCAAAACAAAGCAACTTTGACAATACCCTTCCTGTTCATCTGTCAGAACAAGCAAATGAAGCATTAAAAAGCGAATACAACCTTGATTTTCTTGGGATTAACAAACCTATTTTAGAAAGAGAATTAGAAAACCGACTTATAGAAAACATCAGAGATTTGCTCTTGGAGCTCGGTTATGGATTTAGTTTTATTGGAAATCAATATCGTCTAAAATTAAACCAAAAGGAATATTTTATTGACCTTCTATTCTACCACAGGTTTATAAAGTGTTTGGTAGCAATAGAATTAAAAACAGTAGAATTTGTGCCAGAATTTGCAGGTAAAATGAATTTCTATCTAGAACTATTGGACGAACAAGAAAAACAACCAGAGGACAATCCTTCAATTGGTATAATACTATGCCCAACTAAAGACAATATTGAAGTTGAATACTCTTTAAGAACTAATACAAAACCAATTGGTGTTTCAGAATATAAATTAACCCACGAAGTCCCGAAAAAATTAAAAGGTAAGGTTCCGTCCTCAAAAGAATTAAAACAAATGCTAACAAAGGCTATACGTAATGCGGGAGAAGATGCTAAAAATGAAAGTCAGAGAGATGAGTAATCGTTATTCCGAATCGAAAGGTAATCGCTTTTATTTCCCGCATTACGTATAGCCAGACCGTTAGGCAACATTTGACTCGAATGCCAATTAAAAAATTTTACTTATCTTTGACGTTAGTAGTGTAAAACAAAAACGTGATTGCTTCTTTTCGCTCGAAAGAGACTGAACAAATTTGGAATGGAAATCGGGTAAAGAAAATGCCGATTAATATTCAAAAAATTGGACGCCGGAAATTAAGAATGTTGAATAATTCTCAAAATATAGCTGACTTGAGAATTCCACCATCGAACCGAATTGAAAAGTTGGACGGAAATTTAAATGGATTTTATAGCATTCGAATTAACAAACAATGGCGAATAATTTTTAAGTGGAATAATGGAAATGCGAGCGAGGTGGAAACCCGCCTGCCGGACGGACAGGTAATCGATTATCATTAAAAACAAAGAAAATGGAAAAATTATCAAATGTGCATCCTGGCGAAGTTTTACTTCACGAATTTCTTGAGCCACTCGAAATTTCAGCTTATCGACTTTCTAA
>CAYMXD010000589.1:0-1825 GCA_964394095.1 uncultured Mesohalobacter sp.
ATTTCGTCCACGATTGGTGGCCACCCAACCGATTGTAAAATTTAGTAGTGGACCATAACCACTTGGAATACCACCAATGCCTTCATAGTAACCATAGCCAAATTCTAAATTGTAGTTAAAACCTTTATCATTGGTGCGCTGTATCCCATAAACACCACCCCAAAACACGAGTGTGTTTTCAGCTGGTCCATCAATATTTGTAAACAGCTGTAAAGGCTCCCAAAACATACTTCTAGCAAAGGCAATGTAGTCAGCTGAATTGTAATTGATGTTTTTACCTTTGTTGTATCTGCTGTCAAAGTTGATGTAAAATCGGGCTCGGGTGTTAAAGGCATAACCAAATGCATATCCATGTTGGTATAGCGCGTAAGCCGGGGAAAAACTCCCTGAAACACTTACATTTTTAAACAACCCTAATTCATATCTAAATCCGGGTCCTAAAAAATTTAAGGTCACCTGATGCCGTTCCAAATTCGGAACGCCATCCCAAGATTCTACAAATTGCTGGGCATTTAGGGTGTTGATGGCATAACTGAAAAATACAGCTACAATAACAAGTCTAAGTTTTCTCATAGCAAGACTAATTCAAATAATAAAGTTATGGCAAAATATGGAACAAGCTCAATATAAAGATTCATTTTATGCTTTATTTGTAAGCAAATCAAAAAATTTTTGAGTCTAAAATCAAATCCACCAGGAAATAAAAATTCCCCCCTCGGGGGATTAAAGGGGGCTTATCCCATCTGCATCATCGGCGGTGGCTTGGCAGGATTGGTGTCTGCCATTCATTTAGCCCAACAAAATATTGAAGTTATCCTCTTCGAAAAACACAACTATCCACGCCATAAAGTCTGTGGCGAATACGTGTCTAACGAAGTCCTGCCTTACCTCAACAGCTTAGGTATCAACGTCTTTGAACATGGCGTCAAAAAAATCTCAACACTAAGACTCAGTCATCAAAACGGCAAGACTTTAAACCAAAATCTGCCTTTGGGTGGTTTTGGCATTAGTCGCTACACTTTAGATAACTTACTCGCCAATCAAGCGCTGAAAGATGGTGTACGCATCATCCATGATGAAGTTTTAGACATTACTTTTGAAAATGATAGCTTTGATATTCAAGCCAAAGATCATCAGATACAGGCTAAATTTGTCATCAGTGCGCATGGTAAACGTTCGGGTTTGGACAAATCGATGAACCGAAAATTCATCAACCAAAAAACACCTTGGATCGGCATAAAAGCCCATTATAAAACCAGAAACTTTGATGAAAATTTAGTGGAATTGCACAATTTTCAAGGCGGTTATTGCGGATTATCAATGGTCGAAAACGGCCATATCAACCTTTGTTATTTGGTGCACCAAAATGCTTTTAAAACTTACAAATCCATCGAAAAGTTCAACCAAAACGGCCTAACCCAAAATCCCTATTTAAAAAAATTTCTCAGCCAATCCGAACCTGCTTTTGAAAAACATTTGAGTATTTCGCAAATTTCTTTTCAAAATAAACCATCTGTAAAAGACCATGTGCTCTATGCCGGTGATGCGGCGGGACTGATTCATCCGCTTTGCGGTAATGGCATGGCGATGGCGATTCATTCAGCGAAGTTAGTATCTGAAGACATTATAAAATACGTTCTCGGCCAACATAAAAGCAGAACTTCAGTGGAACACGCCTACGACAAACAATGGCAGAACCACTTCAAAACACGTTTATTTTACGGAAAAATTATTCAGCAGATTTTATTGAAACCTGATTTATCATCCAAACTTATCAATCTCTTATCAGGCTCCCCTTTTTTACTCAAACAACTCATCAAACAAA
>CAYMXD010000590.1:0-1818 GCA_964394095.1 uncultured Mesohalobacter sp.
CATTTTCAGTTGTTTCTTAGTTGATTTTTTGATTTTTCATTCCAGAAATTGCTTTCCATATTTTAATTAGTCAGGTTACGTTAAAACTCAAGACTATTTATGCTTAGGTTTTACAAGATAATTTTAAATTCATCAGTTGCTTTATCTCTTGTTCATGTTTTTTAAACAGCTTTCAAAAACTGAAATATAATTATAGTAGGCGAAAAACAACTTATTTTTAATACCAATATCTTTTGCAATACACCTTTCCTAAACAATTGGGGTTTGGTGCTTTGTAGGCTGAATTTTTGTGTGTTTAAGGTGTTTAATTTTAACCTTCCAACCACCCAAACCAAAGCCTTTGGTTAATTACAGGAATATTGTTTTGTTCGCAGACCTGCATGGTGTGACCCGTACCGCCGGTTTTTGGTTTATCTAAATCATCATAAAATATCCCAAACGTGGCGGGTTGTATTTCATCGGTGCCAATAGCTTTTATGGTGTCTCTTATAATATAGGCCGCCTTGATGGTAAAGCGATTTTTATCGCCGGATACGTATTTATCTATGAGTTTTTCTGTTTTTGTATTGCCCTTAGACTGGTAAACCACTTCAGCCTCATTCACCAGATTTACATCATCTAAAGAATACGTTTTATAGGCTTGATTATGTTTCTTTCGATGTCCGGTATAGGGTGTAATGACTTCTAAACGTTTGGCATCTACACTGCTAACGCCCTTTGAAAAATACAGGTCAGAACCCCCGGCATTACCGCTTCTAAATGTCATTTTTGAAGTTTTTGAGGCTAATAATTTTCCCAAAGCTTCTAATTTCGGCTGATCTTCTTTTAAGACTTTTCGCTTACCTTCAAGAAGAACAATTGAATTTTTGAAATCATAGGCTTTTATAAATTCTGTTAAGGTCATTTGTGATATTTTATAATTAAATTCATGAAAGATAAGACTTTATTTACGTTACATCTAAGCAGGTTTAGCCTTCAATCTAAATTTTGATGCCTAAAATAACGAATTGAGGCGTTTTATTTTGAAATAAGGCAAAAACTAATCGCCTACGACATATATTGACGTAGCCTATGGTTACATTTGTAATGAACAAAAAAGGGACGGGATAGACTTAAAACATAAAAATCCTAACATCTATAGCCTTTTTAAAAATAGCATCATCATAAACGTTTTTTTAAATTTTAGTAAACATGTCTAAACGAGAAACACTGGCCCGATATAATTTGATAATCCAAAAACTCAGAAAAAAGGATTCGAGTTTTGAAGAAATATCAGACTACCTGGCCTACGAATCAGAGCTACAAGATTACGATTTTAATATATCAAAACGCACATTTCAAAGGGATTTAAAAGACATAGATTCACTTTACAATATTGAAATCGCATATGACTTTTCTCGAAAGGTTTATTATATAAATTACGACGATCAAACCGATATCAACGAAAGAATTTTAGAAGCTTTCAACACCTTTAATGCTTTAAAAATATCCGATAGATTATCAAAGCATATTCATTTTGAAAAAAGAAAACCACAAGGCACTGATAATCTTTATGGTATTTTACATTCTATTAAAAACCAATTGGAAATAAAATTTACCTACAGTAAGTACTGGGAAGAAGATGTAAGTTTTAGACAAGTTCAAGCTTATGCACTAAAAGAATTTAGGAACCGATGGTACATTTTAGCCAAGGATTTAAAAGACAAACAGCTTAAAACATTTGCCCTTGACCGCTTGTCTGATTTAGAAATAACCAAAAAGCAATTTGAGTTTCCCAAGAATTTTGATGTTAACACCTATTTTGAGTATTGCTTTGGT
>CAYMXD010000591.1:0-1810 GCA_964394095.1 uncultured Mesohalobacter sp.
TATCCGTGGGCAGAGGAATAGGCCCTGATATACGGGCACCTGTCCCCTTCGCCGTTCGGACAATATCGGTTGCCGATTTATCCAACACATTATGATCGTATGATTTTAATTTTATTCTAATTTTTTGACTCATTTCTCAAGAATTATTCGTTAGATAGTGCTCCTTTTGCTTCGGCTATAATTTTTTCTGAAACGCTTGATGGTGTTTCCTCATAGTGAGAAAATTCCATTGTAGATGTTGCTCTACCAGAAGATAAGGTTCTTAAAGTAGTCACATATCCAAACATTTCTGATAATGGTACGAGTGCTTTGATGATTTTTGCACCGGCACGGTCGAACATATCGTTTACCTGACCTCTTCTTCTGTTAAGATCACCTACGATATCACCCATGTTTTCTTCAGGAGTTACAACTTCTACTTTCATCATGGGCTCAAGAACTACAGCACCTGCTGCTTTAGCAGCTGTTCTGTAACCCATCTTGGCGGCCAATTCAAAAGATAACTGATCAGAATCTACAGGGTGGTAAGATCCATCCTTTAGAACGACTTTCATGCTATCCATTTCAAATCCAGCAAGAGGACCATTCTTCATAGCCTCTTCAAAGCCTTTTTGTACAGAGGGTATAAATTCTTTAGGAATTCTACCACCCTTAATTTCATCAACAAATTGTAATCCTGTTTCTTCTTCAAAATCCTCATCAACCGGACCTAAATCAAAAACAATATCAGCAAATTTACCACGACCACCAGATTGTTTTTTATAAATTTCTCTTTTACTGGTTTCCTGTTTAACCGCTTCTTTATACTCAACTTGAGGCTCACCAACGTTAACCTCAACTTTAAATTCACGTTTCATTCTATCAATAAGAATATCTAAGTGAAGTTCACCCATTCCTGAAATGATAGTCTGACCTGAAGCCTCGTCTGTTTTAACCACAAATGTTGGGTCTTCTTCAGCAAGTTTTTGCAAGGCGACCCCCATTTTTTCTACATCGGCTTTAGTCTTAGGCTCAACCGCAATACCAATTACTGGTTTTGGAAAAGTCATAGATTCTAGAATGATAGGATGATCGAGATCGGTTAGGGTATCACCGGTTTTAATATCCTTAAAACCAACAGCTGCACCAATATCTCCAGCTTCAATCTTATCAATAGGCTCTTGTTTGTTAGAGTGCATTTGATACATTCTAGAAATTCTTTCTTTTTTTCCGGAACGATTGTTTAACACGTAAGAACCGGCTTCCAATGTACCCGAATACGTTCTAAAGAAAGCCAAACGACCAACAAAAGGATCAGTAGCAATTTTAAATGCTAAAGCACTAAATGGTGACTCAACATTAGGTTTTCTGCTTTCAACTTCGTTTGTTTCAGGATTAGTTCCTTCAATGGCTTCCACGTCTACTGGAGATGGCAAATAACGCATAACGGCATCAAGCATAGCCTGAACACCTTTATTTTTAAAAGCAGATCCACACATCATTGGGATGATAGACATATCTATTGTTGCTGCTCTTAAGGCGGCGATAATCTCATCTTCAGTGATAGAGGTTTCATCTTCAAAAAACTTCTCCATTAACTCGTCATCGTATTCAGCGACAGCTTCAACTAATTCGGCTCTGTATTTATCAACAGTTTCTTTAAGCTCTTCAGGAATATCTACTACTTCGTAAGTCATCCCCATATCTTCATCATTCCAAACAATGGCTGTTTTTGATATTAAATCAACAACGCCTTTAAAGTCAATCTCATCTCCAATCGGCACTTGTAATGGAACAGGGTTACCGCCCAACATTTCTTTAACCTGCTTAC
>CAYMXD010000592.1:0-1806 GCA_964394095.1 uncultured Mesohalobacter sp.
ACTACTAAAATGCGTTATTAGCTAAATATCAGAACATTAAGGCAAGTGTTATATGAAAGTTACTAGTCACTAGTCAATAGTTGTTGCAATTTACAAATATTTCAAAGAAGCTATCTCATAACGAAATTAATCTGAAATTCAGCCCGAATCTTTGTAATCAGAATTTTAGGAAAATAGTCTATAAATCTGAAACAAGTTCAGATTCTCATCATTAAAATTTTGAGATGGCTTCTTTAATAAGAATTGGTGTCTAAATCACCTCACAAAAACAGGTTGATTGTCTTTTTTAGTTTCGCTTTTGCTAAAGGCATAATCGTCTTCGTTGAATTTTAAAATATCTTCATAAGTTGGATTTTCAATTTGAGCTAAATGCCTGGTCATATAGCCTCTAGCTTTTTTTGCGTAGAAGGATATAACTTTAAGCTTTCCATTTTTGAAATCCTTAAACACGGGTTCTACCCATTGGCCTTTGAGTTTAGACTTATTGACTGATTTTGAATATTCCTTACTGGCCAGGTTGACTACCAACTCATTTTCCTCTAGTTCAGCATTAAGATTTGCTGTTAGAGTTTCTTTCCAAAACCCATATAAATCCTCTGCTGAGTCTGTAGACAATTTAGTACCCATTTCAAGTCTGTAGGGCTGCATTAAGTCTAATGGTTTTAGTATTCCATAAAACCCGGAAAGAATTCTTAATCGTTTTTGAAGCCTTTCTATATCATCAATACGGAGTTCATAAGCTTTTATGCCATCATATACATCACCATCAAAGGTATAAATAGCAGGTCTGGAATTTTCTGTATTGTGTTCTATTGAAAATTCCTGAAATCTATCATAATTAAGCTCCGCCAGATTATCGCTTATAGACATCAGGTCTTTCAAATCATTCTTTGATACATTCTTTAATCTAGAATGAAGTTTATTGGTTTTATCTAAAAACTCAGGTTCTGTATATTTATCTGTTGGTAAATCTTGTGCTAAGTTCAATGATTTTGCTGGGGATAATAATATTTTCATGATTAAAAATTTTTAGTAAATTTAAAAAGAAAACAAGGACAACAACAGTTAAAGACCATAGAAAAATTAGATTGTAGATAAGTAATTGTAATCAATTTACTTTTTCATGGCATGTTTGGCATAGTTTCGCCATTTTTCTATGCAATTCTGCATATCTTCCGGTATATCGGTTGAAAAAGACATAAACTCTTTTGTTGCGGGGTGTCTAAACCCTAAAGTTTTAGCGTGTAGAGCCTGTCTGGGCAAAACTTTAAAACAGTTCTCTACAAACTGTTTGTACTTGGTAAAGCTGGTGCCTTTTAATATTTTATCCCCACCGTAACGGGCATCATTAAATAAAGTATGGCCAATATATTTCATATGAACCCGGATTTGATGAGTTCTGCCGGTTTCTAGAGTACAGGAAACTAAAGTGACATAACCAAATCTCTCGATGACCTTATAGTGGGTAACAGCAGGTTTACCATCATCGGCTTTATCGCCTTCGTAAACCATATTCTGAAGCCTGTTTTTAGGATGCCGTCCTATATTGCCTTCAATGCTTCCTTCTTCCTCTACCACATCACCCCATACCAAAGCAACATATTCTCTTTGGCTGGTTTTGTGAAAGAATTGTTTACTGAGGTCTGTCATGGCTTCTTCGGTTTTAGCTACGACCAAAAGACCACTTGTATCTTTGTCTATACGATGTACCAGTCCCGGGCGGTTTGAAGAATTTTTGGGTAAGTTTTCAAAATGATAAATCAAAGCGTTTATCAATGTACCCGAGTAATTGCCATGTCCTGGGTG
>CAYMXD010000593.1:0-1799 GCA_964394095.1 uncultured Mesohalobacter sp.
CTGCAGCAATAGATGGGGGTTTTTCTTATGCAGGTCAACAAGCAAACAAAGAAAATAATAAAAATTGGCAAAATGCTTTTCAACAGCAAGGGGAGTCGTTGAAGAATCTTGAGTCAAATATTAAAAACCAAAATTCTCAAAAAAATTGTGATGATTGTCCAAGTAAAATTGATTTTACTGATTCTGCTAATGATGCATTAGAAAATGCCATAGCCTGGGGTACTTTTATTAGACAAAATCCTCAACGTAAAATTTACCTAAACACAATACTTTCTAATGACGGATATAAAGAAAATTATTATGATAAGGCTGAGGCAGTCTTAGGTGGTGGCAAAATTAAAGATACTAAAGGGATTAGAAAGGGTAAAGATAAATTAAAAATGGGCTATTATGGTGATTATTTAAAGCCCAATAAATTCAGTACTGGTAGAATTATAGATATAGAATTCCGCAGTTATATTGGTAGAGATAATTTTGGTAATGATCGATATGATATTCATTTTATGACATCTTCAATGGATGGGCCTGTCTCTGTGTTTTACTTTCACTTTGATAGCAAAGCTTTTTATGAATATGTCAAAGATCGAATTCAAAATCCTAAAGAATATACTCCGGTAGACGGCGCAAAAGGAAAAAAAGTTAATTTTAAAAAAAATTAAATAAACAGTTATGAGTAAAAGGTTAATCATTATTTGCTTAATATGTATTAATTTTTCATGTGACTCGGAGAAAACTCAAAATAACTCCAATGCAAAAGTGGATATTAAAGGTAGTTGGTTTATGTCAAAAAATAAAAATCAAACTTATGAATCCTACAAAGAAGTTTTAATTACTGAAGAATTAATTCGTTATTATGATGAAGTTGCTGGGTTAAGACTACCTATTAGATATACCGTAAAAAATGATACACTTTTTTTTATTTTTGATAATGTAAAGTATAATAATGGGATTATAAATAAAATTGGTGATGATTTTTTTATGATAAAAACTCCATCTAATGTTTTGTACATGAAAAAAATCAAAAATGGATGTAAACTGGATGACTTTATTTTTGATAATGACAGTTGTTACATATCAGATTTTCACGATAGAATGTTACGGTGGGATAGAGAAAATAAAATAATTCCTACACCAGAACCTGAATACGAAAGTATAGAACCAGATCGCTCGGACTTGTAGTCCGAGATTATAAAGAGATAAACCACATTTTTAGAGGTGGTTTTTTTTGTTAAAGCGAAGCTACATTTTTTTTAAAGACGACTAAAACCATACTTAATTGAAAAGTAAATATCTTTACATCACCATGAGTTACCTCAGTTACTCCTTTTAAACAATAAAATAAATGTGTATATACTATTACATTTTTTATAAAATATATAAGTTCATTGAAAAGCCTGATTTTTCATGGTGGAGTGATTTTAGAGCTAGTTTATTAATATCAATGATACAAGGTTTAGTCTTATTTATAATAGATTTCAAAATATATAAGTATACAAATACAGGTTTTGTAATGAATCTAGGTAAATGGCCTTCTATATTAATTTTAGGTTTCCCTCCTATTATAGTGAATCATTTAATTTTTATACATAACAATCGTTGGAAGAAAATAGTAAATTACTTTGATAGTCTTGAAAAGAATAAAAAGTCAAAATTGAACCAATTGTTTATGCTTATAGTTTTTTTAGTTATTTTTTTAATTACTTTTTTAATTAATATATAGTGTAAATGTTGCAAATCCGATAGCTCCCCCGCTAGCGCTCGTTTGCAACGAGTGCTATTCTAACAAAAAAACATAATAT
>CAYMXD010000594.1:0-1794 GCA_964394095.1 uncultured Mesohalobacter sp.
CAAGTGCGTTTTGATTTGCATATTACTTCATCAAAACAATACAATAGTTTTACAGTTAAACTTTTTAAAACTAAGGCTTAAGAATTGAGTTTATTTCATTTCTTGAGGGTGAAAAATAAGACAACATGGCTATTATAGGTGAATTAATCAAAGGTGCAATTGACGTGGTAGGAGCGTTGAGCTCAAATCATAATCATGCAGAAGTACAACAAAAGACGCTTGAAAGCTTACTCCAAAGAGCCGAGAACACAGCCTTTGGGCAGCAATATAAATTCACAGATATTTTATCGAGCCAACATCCTGCCAAATCGTTTAAAGCTGTTTTACCTTATTTTGATTATGATAAAATTGAAGCGGAATGGTGGCATAAAGTTCATGAGGGCGATAAAAATGTAACTTGGCCCGGTGAACCTGATTTTTTTGCTCTAAGCTCAGGTACAACAGGTAAAGAAAGCAAGAGAATTCCTATAACTCAAGATATGTTAGATGCGATTAAAAAAGCCGGTATGAAGCAAGTTTTGTCCTTAAAAAATTTCGATCTCTCAGCAGATTTTTTTGAAAAAGACATAATGATGCTGGGAAGCTCAACCGACTTACATAAAAGAGAAGATGACAAACAAGAAGGTGAAATTTCGGGCATTAGTGCGTCCAACATTCCGTTTTGGTTTCAGTCTTTTTACAAACCGGGAAAGAAGATTTCAAAAATAGATAATTGGGATGAAAGGCTTAAACAGATTGTTAAACAAGCTAAAAGCTGGGATGTTGGTGCCTTAAGTGGTATTCCATCATGGATAGAATTGATGCTTGAAGAAATTATAAAACATCATAATCTAAAGCATATTCACGAGATTTGGCCAAATCTTCAAGTTTTTACTTCCGGAGGAGTAGCATTTGGCCCGTATGAAAAAAGCTTTAAAGCTTTAACCTGCAAACCCGTTCAAGTCATAGATACGTATTTAGCCTCAGAAGGCTATATCGCTACGCAGATCAGACCTGAGACCGATGCCATGCAACTCAACACCGATAATGGCATTTATTTTGAATTTGTGCAGTTCAAACCGGAATATATCGACCAGAAAGGCGCTTTAAAACCCGAGGCGCCTTCCTTAGGAATTGATGAGGTTAAAGAAGAAACAGATTATGTATTAGTGATCAGTACAGTAGCCGGCGCCTGGCGATACATGATTGGCGATACCATTCAATTTACTGATGTTGAAAAGGCTGAAATAAAAATTACCGGTAGAACTAAATTCTTTCTCAATACGGTAGGTTCGCAATTATCGGTTAATAAAATGGATGACGCCATGCGACACTTGGAGGATGTTTTCGACACCGAAATTAGAGAATACACCATTTCTGCCGTTAAAGATAAACACGGCGATTTTTACCACCATTGGTATTTGGGCACAAATCTTGACAACAACACTAAAAAAGTTGCCGAAACTTTAGATGATAGCTTAAAAAACGCCAATAAAAATTATAAAGTCGCCCGAAGTAAAGCTTTAAAAGGCGTGAAAGTTGATTTGATTCATCCGGAACTCTTTTACAGTTGGAATAAACATCAAAAAAAGAAAGGCGGGCAGGTGAAAATGGAACGCGTCATGGATCAGGAAAAATTTAAAGAATGGCAAAACTTTATAGCTAAACAGTAATTAAAAAGGCTTCTTCCCTTTGGGAAGACGGGAGATGGGCCAAGCTTCTTCCCTTTGGGAACCTGCCAGGACCGGCGAGGCAGGCATGGAATAATGAAATCTGAATAAAGAATATTAGAATATGACTTCAGTATTCAAAATT
>CAYMXD010000595.1:0-1793 GCA_964394095.1 uncultured Mesohalobacter sp.
GTTAGGATCTATGGTGTTGGGAGATGCTGAAATAAATTCAGCACGTCACCCTGAATTTATTTCAGGATTTAATAGATGTGTCTTAATTCTGTTTGTTCTTAGCTTCGATGCTTAAAGTGGCATGTGGAACTAATTTTAAGCGCTCTTTCTGAATTAATTTTCCTGTGACTCTACAAATTCCGTAAGATTTATTTTCAATTCTAACCAACGCATTTTTTAAATCTCTTATGAATTTTTCCTGCCTGATGGCCAGCTGTGAGTTTGCTTCTTTGCTTAAAGTACTACTGCCATCATCAAATGATTTGAAAGTTGGAGAGGTATCTTCGGTATCGTTGGCACTACCGTTTTTATAGGCTTCCATATACGTCTTGAGTTGCTTCTCTGCGTTTTTAATTTTGTCCTGAATAAGAGCCTTGAATTCTGCAAGGTCTTGATCAGAATATCTTACTGGTTTTGTTGTGTCTGTACTCATTTTTAAACTTTTTTTAAAGTAATGACGGTTTGGATATCGTCAAATTCAACTTCTCTCCCGTCGTGGATTTGGTCTGCAAAAGTAATGTTTTGAGTTAGAGTTTCACGTTTTATGTACGTTAAATTTTCGTGTATAGCCTTATTTAAATTTTCTTCATTTTGGACAGTAACAGAAATATGATCGGTAACATTTAAATCTGAGTCTTTCCTCAAATTTTGAATTCTATTGACTAATTCTCTTGCAATACCTTCGTGCTTGAGTTTGTCATCTATATGAATATCAAGTGCGACGGTAATACTTTTCTGTGAAGCCACCAACCAACCTTCAATATCTTCTGAGTTGATTTCAACTTCTTTGAGGCTTAATGCTTTTTCCTCACCATTGACAATTATTGTAATTTCTCCATCTTTTTCAAGTGTTGATATTTCAGTTTTACCCAACCGATTTATGGCCTTTACGGCATGTTTCATATCACTACCGTATTTAGGTCCTAAAACTTTAAAATTGGGTTTAATACTCTTTACTAAAAGGTCTGAAGTATCATCTATAAATTCAATTTCTTTAACGTTGACTTCAGATTTAATAAGATTTGCCACAGCTTCTACATCTTCTTTAAATTGATTATCTAATACGGGAATCATAATGCGCTGCAGTGGTTGTCTCACTTTTATCATCTCTTTTTTGCGAAGTGATAAAACCAATGAAGATATAATTTGAGCATTGTGCATTTTACTTTCCAGTGCTTTATCAATATAGTGAGAATTCGAAACAGGAAAATCGGCTAAATGAACACTTTCGTCTACTTCAGTATCTAAAACACAACTTAAGTCTTTGTACAGCTGATCTGCGTAGAATGGAGAAACAGGCGCAATAAGTTTTGAAATTTCAAGTAAACAGGTATAAAGGGTCTGGTATGCAGAAATCTTATCGTGTTGATAATCTCCTTTCCAGAAACGTCTTCTGCTCAACCTTACATACCAATTTGATAAGTTTTCTTGAACAAAATTTGCTAATTCTGTTGAAACGTATCTGTACATGCTTCTTAGTTCATTATTATCTTTTCTAACCTGCTTGTAAGGTTTAATTTTGAACAATTCAAACATGCATTTTTCAAAATCATCCAATACTTTCTCATCCTTGTTTGTGAAATTTAAACCTATAATTTTGCCCCTATTCAATTCTTTTGAACCTTCTGATAATAAGTATCCTATTATTCTGAAGAAAGAGTTTGAATTATGCGCAGGAATTTTAATATGATTTCTGGCCCGAGTATTGTAAACTTTGCTTGTTTTGAATTTCTGCTCTTCTCCTTTAATTGGCA
>CAYMXD010000596.1:0-1792 GCA_964394095.1 uncultured Mesohalobacter sp.
GGGTTTTATTTTATTAAAATACTAAATGTCGATGGTCAGGAGGTTAAGAAGTTAATGGTCTTATAGGTTTTTTTATTAAATAAAATTAATGAGAAAATTTATTATTGATAATATTGAGACCACTAATGTGCAAATCTTTGTTTTCCTCAGTGAAGATGAGGATATCTATAGTGAAATTGATTTGAAATAAAAACTTAAGTTTAGCTTCAGTTTTTGGCTTTTATTTTTTTTAATTTATGACCATGAAAGGCATAATATAGGATAAATAGGTAACAAGGTAATAAAACCCAATAGCCATAGGTGCTGGCTTCAGCAATGGCATTGGATTCTTTGAGGCCTTCAGCAACTAAGTTGGCCTTACGCTGATCTACCAAAGCACCGTAAACCGGGGGAATAATTGCACCACCAGATATAGCCATGACTAAAAGTGCAGAAGCTTTTTTAGTCAGTTTGCCCAACCCCTTTAAAGTTAACGGCCATATAGCCGGCCATACCAAGGCATTGGCAAAGCCTAAAGCTGCTACAAATAAAACCGATGTATAGCCTGTAGTTAAAATTATCAATACAGATAAAATTATCCCTAAACAAGCACTTATCTTTAAAGCTAATGTTTGGGTAATAAATTTAGGGATTAAAACAGATCCTAAGCCATAAGTAATGACCATAGCCATCAAGGTGTAGGTTGTAAAAAATTTAGCATCTTTTGCAGGAATATCTAAGGAAATACCATAAGCAATAATGGTGTCTCCGGCAATGACCTCTACACCTACATATAAAAAAAGCGCCAAGACCCCTAACCATAAATGCGGATATTGAAATATTGTACTTTTCGTGTTGGCTGACTCCTCATTTTGATCTTCAGTATCATCGGCTTCAATATCTGGTAGTGGCGCTTTTAAAATCAATAAGCCTAATATAAATAGCACCAAAGCCATCACGATATAGGGCGTTACAACACTATTGGCCATGGTGTTCAGAAGTTCTGCTTTTTCTCCACTGCTCACATGAGAAAGTTTGTCTTGAACCTCGTCTATGCCTGAAAGTAAAAGCGCACCAAAAACTAAAGAGCCTAAGCCACCTGCTACTTTATTGGCAATACCCATAATAGCAATGCGTTTGGCTCCGCTTTCTATAGGACCTAAAATGGTTATATAAGGATTTGAAGCGGTTTGCAATAATGCCATGCCGGAACCTTGGATAAATATGCCTACAAGAAACATCCAGTAGGTTCGAGAATTTGCAGAGGGAATAAAAACCAAGGCCCCTATTGCCATAACGATGAGTCCCAGTGCCATGCCTTTTTTATAACCAATTTTGGTCAACACATAAGATGCCGGTAAGGCCATGACCACAAAAGAAATGTAAGACGCTGAAGCAACAAGCAAAGATTGAGCTGAGGTTAATTCATTGATAACTTTCATAAAAGGAATCAAAGCGCCATTGATCCAAGTTACAAACCCAAAAATAAAGAACACACCCGCAATGATAAGCATAGGCACAACTATGTTTTTTTTAATCCCTTTGGTTTCATTTGTTTTTTTCATTAATTTAAGTTTAAGATTTATACCTCAGTTTTACTTTATATAATTATCTAATATTATTTTTTTTACTTTTTCTTTATATTTTCTACCAATTGGAATTTTATCATTTTTTTCAGATGATACATTTCAAAACATTGGCGTAGGTCATATTGATTTATTTTGGGCTAAAATAAGTGCTCACCTATACGCTTTTTTATGCTTGTTACCAACATATGTATTGATACGATGGATGTATAAGAATAAGATTTTTA
>CAYMXD010000597.1:0-1788 GCA_964394095.1 uncultured Mesohalobacter sp.
CATGCCCCGTAAAAGTACACGTCTTGGTTCAACCTTTGGGCTAAGGTTTCCAAATCTGCTTTGACCTCTCCATCGCCAACAATCATCAAATTGAATCGTTTTTTAGGGGTGTTTAATTCCGCTAAAGCCATAATCAATAAATGCAGCTTTTTTACTTCTGTGAGTCGTCCTATAAAAATTAAAGTTGGTAAATCGTTATTAAAATAGGAAGTATAAAACGCCTTATCAATGGCCTTATCCCTTAAGGGTTTACTAATTTCATAATTCACTGAATTATAAATCACTTTTATTTTATCCTTGTCAAAATTTTCCTGTTCCAATAAATTTTTAGCCCAATGCCCGTAAACGAGGTTATAATTGGCCAGTTTTAAAAATGTCTTTCGTATCCATTTTTTAAAGCCCCTTTCGTTACCGTATAGACCATGTCCCCAAAAAATAACAGGAATGCCTTTAAGTTTAGCCACTACCGCCACCAGCCAATTGGATATGATGTTGGCATCACCTAATAAAATCACGGCATCCCATCTTTTGAGCGCTATACGCCTAAGGACTTTACGCTGGTAAATCAAACGTTTATCTATTTTGAAATTAGAGGTTTGATGGAGCAGGTGTTTTAGGTCTTGCCATTCTTGGGTATCAAAATTTATGGTTGCAATAGTTTTCTTTGTATTTTGACCAAAGAAAAAATGCAAATCAACATCCAGGTTTTGCGCAAAACTTAGCCAGAGCCTGTCGCGGTAGTGTGGTGCAATATTGGTGAAATAGGCCACTTTTGGGGGTTGAAAGATAAGGTCGTTCAGGGTTTGTTTGACGACTTCAAGCTGAACCTTGGGGTTGTAATACTTGTCGACGACTTGATAACAGTTTTGCCTAACCACTTCTCTGTCCGGAGCCGATTGAAACCACTGCTCTATGGTTTCAGCCAAATTTTCCTGGTCTTTGTCAAAAAAACATCCAGTTTCTCTGGCTTTAATGGCCTCAAACTCGGGCATCTGATTTTTAAAATCATTATTAGTACACACCGGTGTACCATAAGACATGGCATGTATAGAGGTTAAACCTACGTTTCCGGGAGATACGCAAAGGGCGGCATTAGCCAAGAACTGAGATATTTTGTCTTCCTCGTAACAGGCGCCATAAAAATACACCTCCTCCTGCAGTTGGTTTGCCCTTGCTTCTAATTCACTCCTGACATCACCATCACCGATAAATATTAAATTGTAGGTTTTTTCATCTTTGTTAAGTTGATGTACAGCTTCTATGAGAAGGTGGAGCCGTTTAACTCGAGTCAGACGGCCTATAAATATTAATGTCGGCAGATGGTTATTAAAAAAAGGGGCATAAAAATCAGGAATCACGGCTTGGGTTCTTAATCTAGAACTCAGCTCGTAATTGATAGAGTTGTAAATTACTTTAAGCTTTTCCGGTTCAAAGTTTTCTTCAACTAAAAGATTTCTTGACCAGTGGCCGTACACCAAATTATAATCGGCTAAGGACAGAAAGGTTTTCCTAATGAACTTCTTAAACCCGGACTCGTTGCCATAGATGCCGTGTCCCCAAAAGACAATTGGAATTTTTCTGAGTTTGGCCACTATAGCAAGCAGCCAGTTTGAAACGATATTGGCATCACCAAGAAGAATCACACAGTCCCAAGGTTTGGTGAGTATTTGACCTAAAACCTTCCGCTGAAATACGAGCCGTTGTTTGAATTTTACATTCTCGACCTGATGCACCTGATCCTTAAAATCTTTCCATGCCTCAGCCTCAAAATCAATAGACGCGATGGAC
>CAYMXD010000598.1:0-1605 GCA_964394095.1 uncultured Mesohalobacter sp.
TGAAACATCTATCAATCAAGCATAAGCGGTCTGTATTTAAAGACATAAGCTGGCAGGACAGACTCATTTTATTGCTGGGACATAGAGGTACCGGGAAAACAACTTTAATGCTTCAACATTTAAAGTCAAGTGATGATAAGTCTATTTATTTGAGTTTAGATGATTTTCTATTTGAAACACACAGGCTTATTGAAGTTTTTGAAACACTTTATGAGAAAGGTTATCGACGGTTTTATTTTGATGAAGTGCATCGTTATCGTCACTGGTCTAAAGATTTGAAACAGTTGTATGACGATTATGACGATGTACACATTGTGGCTACAGGATCTTCACTATTAGACCTTAGTAAAGGTCATGCTGACCTGTCAAGACGGGCAGTAACTTACAACATGCAGGGCTTGTCTTTTCGGGAATACCTCTTAATTGCTAAAAACATCGAATTACCCAAACTTAGTCTACAGCAGATTATTGAAGAACATCATCTGAGGTCTACAGATTTATTGGAGAATTTTTCATGGGAAAGGGATTTTAAAAACTATTTAAAATTCGGGTATTATCCGTTTTTTAAAGAAAATAAAAAAACATACTTTACTAAATTAGAGCAAATCGCACAATTGGTCATTGAAAGTGATATTGTCGCGTTTGAAGGTTTAAATTATAAAAGCATTCACAGTCTAAAGAAGCTGTTATTTGTCATCAGTCAATCCGTTCCATTTATTCCAAATATCAGCAAATTGGCCAAAACTCTTAGACCTTTTGGATCAGGCCAAACTCATAAACCTTTTAAAAGCGGGAACAAAAGGTGTAAGTTACTTACAAAAGCCGGAAAAAATATTCCTGGAAAACACCAACCTCATCCATTTGTTTGCACAAGACAAACCGAATATTGGGAGCTTGAGGGAAAGCTTTTTTCTTAATCAGGTCGGTTATAAACATCATGTTTATGCATCTAAATATGCAGATTTTATAGTAGACGATCGTTACACTTTTGAAATTGGCGGCGCCAATAAAAGTTTAAACCAAATACAGGGTGTACCGGAATCCTTTTTAGCGCTGGACATAAAGACTGGGCAAAACAAAAGTATTCCGCTTTGGATGTTTGGGTTTTTATATTGATAGCCTTTAGTTTAGACTTCACAGGTTTTTAAAACCTTTGAGGTCTGGTGTGATAAAAATAAATCTCAAAAAATAATTTTTGTTTTCAGGAGTTTATTTATATTTGCAAACCGAAAAAAGCAAGTTCTTTTTAAAATGAACTATCTCGAGGCAAAGCCATCATCGGGGTATTGAACTTAAGTTCCCGCAGATACTGAAACAAGTTCAGCACATGAAAGCGGGATTAGTTCAACTAACAACTTTGAACCAGCCTAACGGACTGGCAGGTTCATAGCTTGGCTATTTTTAAAAGTTGAGTTTGAATCGAAAAGAAATGAAAACACGAGATCCCGCAAAAGCGGGATTAGTTCAACTAACAACTTTGAATTCATAGCTACGCTATTTTTCAAAGTTGAGTTTGAATCGAAAAGAAATGAAAACACGAGATCCCGCAGAAGCGGGATTAGTTCAACTAACAACTTTGAATTCATAGCTACGCTATTTTTCAAA
>CAYMXD010000598.1:1705-1783 GCA_964394095.1 uncultured Mesohalobacter sp.
GTTGAGTTTCACTAAAAATGCGAGCGTGGTGGAATTGGTAGACACGCTAGACTTAGGATCTAGTGCCGCAAGGTGTGA
>CAYMXD010000599.1:0-1777 GCA_964394095.1 uncultured Mesohalobacter sp.
AAGTCAAGCCTTTTTTGATGCCGGAAGGACAACAAGCTATCGAAGAACAGGGTACCTATGTGGTTTCCGATTTTGAAGGTTTGGAAACCCCATTGGTGAACGGTAAAGAATGTGCCTACGTTACCTTTGATGACAAAGGTGTGGCTTTATGTGGCATTGAAAAAGCCTACAGAGCCGGGAAAATCGATTTTAAAAAACCCGTCTCCTGCGAACTTTACCCGATACGAGTGCAAAAACTCTCAAAATTTCAGGCCGTAAACTACCATCGTTGGGACATTTGTTCACCGGCTTGTAGCTTGGGTCAGGCGTTGCAGACACCAATATATAAGTTTACCAAAAATGCGCTGATCAGGAAATTTGGAAAAGATTGGTATAGCGAACTGGAGCAGGTTGCCGAACTTTATGCTTCTGAGAAGGAGAAATGATTGAAAAGATATAAGAATTTAGATTTCAGATATTAGGAATTAAACATATATGCTAGAACCCAAAAAAACAGATTACGAAACCGCGGTACTCATCGGGATTATTAATCAATATCAGGATGAAGACAAGTCCAAAGAATACTTAGACGAGCTCGAATTTTTGACTTACACAGCTGGTGGTGAAGTCTTGAAGCGTTATCAACAAAAATTAGATAAACCTAATCCTAAGACGTTTATTGGGAGTGGTAAAATAGAAGAAGTGCGAAAATTTGTTAAAGAAAACGAGGTCGGTACGGCTATTTTTGATGATGAATTATCGCCTGCTCAACAGAAAAATATTGAAAAAATACTGAAATGCAAGGTTGTAGACCGAACCTATTTGATATTAGATATTTTTGCTCAACGCGCGCAGACCAGTTATGCTCGAACGCAGGTGGAGCTGGCGCAATACGAATATTTGTTGCCAAGACTTGCCGGATTATGGACCCACCTCGAACGCCAACGTGGTGGGATCGGGATGCGAGGGCCGGGTGAAACCGAAATAGAAACCGACCGTCGTATAGTTAGAGATAAAATCACGTTGTTAAAAAAGAAACTCAAGACCATAGACAAACAAATGTCTGTACAGCGTGGTAATCGGGGAAGTCTCGTAAGGGTAGCTTTAGTGGGTTATACCAATGTAGGCAAATCTACCCTGATGAATGTGATTAGCAAGAGCGATATTTTTGCCGAAAACAAGCTCTTTGCTACCTTAGATACGACCGTACGAAAAGTGGTCATTCGGAACCTTCCTTTTTTGTTGACCGACACAGTGGGGTTCATCAGAAAATTACCTACTCAATTGGTGGAGTCCTTTAAATCGACATTAGATGAAGTCAGGGAAGCCGACTTGCTTTTGCATGTGGTAGATATTTCACATCCCAATTTTCAGGATCATATCGATTCGGTTAATCAAATTTTAGATGAAATTGATTCTAAAGACAAGCCTTGTGTGATGGTCTTTAACAAAATAGACCAATACGTTCCTGAAACTATCGATGACGATGATTTAGTGACCGAAAAAACAGAAAGGCATTTTACTTTAAAAGACTGGAAAAACACCTGGATGAACAAAGTGGGCGATGATGCCATTTTTATCTCCGCCATCGAAAAGCAAAACATAAAATCCTTTAGAAAGAAAGTTTATAAAAAGGTGAGAAGCATTCATGTGACGCGGTTTCCTTATAATAATTTTTTGTATCCGGATATTGAGTGAGAACCAGCTTAACCCGAAAAATTCATTGAAAAAGAATTAGCGTCTTGTTGCGATTAAGAAAAACTAGAATTTTCGTACCTCAAATTTGAGTTTTTCTAAA
>CAYMXD010000600.1:0-1773 GCA_964394095.1 uncultured Mesohalobacter sp.
TTGTAGAGATAGCAGGGCAGCAATTTAAAGTTGCAAAAGACCAGAAAGTATTTGTTCATCGTTTAAGTGAAGAAGAAGGTTCAAATGTAAATTTTGATAACGTTCTTCTTTTAGATAACGGTGGTCAGGTACAAATTGGCGCCCCGGCTATAGAAGGCGCTCAAGTGAGTGCAAAAATTTTACGTCATCTTAAAGGTGACAAAGTCATCGTCTTTAAAAAGAAAAGACGTAAAGGTTACAAAAAGAAAAACGGGCATCGCCAGTATTTGTCTGAAATCCAAATTGAAAGCATTGTTGCTTCAGGTGCGAAGAAAGCTGAAAAAAAGAAAGAACAAAAAGCTGAATCTAAAAAAGAAAGCCCAAAAGCAGAGCCCAAAAAAGGAATAAAAGCTTCTAAATCAAAAAAAACTGTAGGAGAAGTTGATGATTTCAAAAAGATTGAAGGTATTGGTCCCAAAATCGCTAAAACCTTAAATGATGCAGGAATTTCTACCTATACAGAACTTGCAGAAACGAGTATAGATAAAATTAATGAAATCATAGCTAATGTTCGCGGTAATCACGTTCCTGATACTTGGCCTAAACAAGCTCAAATGGCTGCTGATGGCAATTGGGACGAATTAAAAAAATGGCAAGACAAACTAGACGGAGGTAAAGAATAAGCTTAAGTATAGTTTTTTAAATAACTTAATTTCGTGGAAAACGCGATAACTAAAACCTAATAAAATGGCACACAAAAAAGGAGTAGGTAGTTCGAAGAACGGAAGAGAATCAGAATCAAAACGACTCGGTGTAAAAATATTTGGTGGTCAACCTGCAGTTGCCGGTAACATTATTGTTAGACAGCGCGGAACAGCACATCGACCCGGAGAAAATGTTTATGCCGGAAAAGATCACACATTACATGCTAAAATTGATGGTATTGTAAAATTTTCGAAATCTAAAGGTGATAAATCTTATGTTTCAATAGAACCCTTTGAAGCTTAGAACATCATTTAGTTATAAATCTAAAAAAAAGGATATTCATTGATTTGAATATCCTTTTATTATTTATACAAAGAGGGCTTATTAATCTATGCTAGTAAAACTGCCTTTATAAAACCCACTTATCTCACGACCTAAGTTATCTACTCCTGAAAATTCTACTTCGTATTCAGGCCCATTACTTATCACCTGCAAACTGCCTTCCACCAAAAACGGAGGCTCATCGATTTCAGTTTCAGAACTGATGTCAACATCTTCTAAAATAGCTGCTGAAACAAAAGTTTGAGCCGTAACATCCGCAAAATCGACTAATACATATTCACCTTCTGCTAAATCTTGAGAAGAGTCCGTAAAAAGTTCAAAATTAATAAAATTAACAATATTATTTTCTGGAATGGGCTGACCATCAACTGTTATAATATTTGAATCTATTAAGGTAATATCAAAATTGGTGAGGTTATTAAAAGAGCCAAAATTTTGTATGGCTCCAGCTTTAAGTTCAAATTCGGTGCTGTCAATTTTCAAAAAGTTATTGGTTTCTACAGCAACATTGGCATCATCATCGCTAGAACATGATAAATTTGCTAAAGTTAAGCTGAAACACATTAACAGTAAATTAAATTTTTTCATAATTGAATTGCTTTTGATTTAAATACAAATTTACAAAAAAAAATTACAAGCTAACATGCTTATATAAAGAGTCTTATATCTAAATTCTAACACTGCCCTGTGCTAGCAAGGGCGAAGTAAACGGTCTATTTTCTAAAAGCTTCGGATGCTTCTGAAACA
>CAYMXD010000601.1:0-1771 GCA_964394095.1 uncultured Mesohalobacter sp.
CCATTAGTTTACCAATCTGTCAAAGATTCATTAAACACATCTTGTGTCAGTCTTAAAAATATTTCATTTACAGCTTCATCCCTTACAGCGCCTACTAACTGTTGATTGGCGTCATAATCAAAATAAAATGAAAACTTTTTTTCGAAATCTTTTTCCGGTTCAAGGGTGTTATAGTACCTCACATTTACTGCAATGGTTAACCTGTTTTGTGCTGCTCTTTCGTTAGAAGTAGCTGTCATAGGTGCAATATAATACTGAGTGATTTCACCTTCATAAATTAAATCTGCATTAGAATTTGCAAGACCAAGATTGGTTTGATTTTGTATTAAATCTTGAAGTGCCAATGTAAACTGCCTGTCTATTCCAGGTTCCACAATGGGCGCATTATTTTGAAAAAAATTGACTTGAAAAGTCTCTGCATTCCCCGTATCTGCTCCTGTGAAAGAATAAGCTCCACATGAGATACAGACCGCGATCAAACCTATTAAAAAACTTTTAATCAATAACGAAATGTCAAATCTATAAATCATATTGTTTTATTTTTCGATAAAGGGTTCTTTCACTTATACCGAGTTCATCTGCAGCTGGCTTTCTTTTACCTTGGTGCCGTTCTAAAGATTTTTTAATTAATTCTAATTCTTTGTCTTGTAAAGATAAAGTTTCTTCTTCTTCAATATCTTCAGCAAAATCATATTTATCTGTGACTTCACTTTGACTTGGGTTATGCTCAGGGATTTGAAGGATTTCTAAATCTTTCTCCTGTTTTTCTATTTCTGCTTTAGAGGATTCGTATCCACTTTCTTTCTCGCCGTAGATTTTGTTGATAAGCTGTTTATTCTCTTCCTGAACTTCTTCGTGGTTGTCAGATTTCATGATTTCCAAAGTGAGTTTTTTTAAATCACTCAAATCTCTTTTCATGTCAAATAGTACCTTATAAAGAATCTCACGTTCATTACTAAAATCACTAGATTGTTTTTTTTGTTCTACAACCGAAGGTAAATTAGAACCTCTTTCAGGTAAGTATTGAATAAGGGTTTGCGCATCTACTTCTCTTTCTTTCACCAAAACCGATAATTGTTCCGCAACATTTCTCAATTGTCTGATGTTTCCGGGCCACCTGCAATTGACTAAATATTTTACAGCTTCGTCTGTTAAACGAACGGTTGGCATACTGTATTTAATGGCGAAATCTGAAGCAAATTTTCTAAACAGCAAATGTATATCGCCAAGTCTTTCTCGTAAAGGAGGTAAGTGTATTTCTATGGTGCTTAAACGATAATATAAATCTTCCCTAAACTTTTCCTTTTTTATCGCTTCAATCATATTAACATTTGTAGCCGCTACTATCCTTACATTGGTTTTTTGAACTTGTGAAGACCCCACTTTTAAAAATTCACCGTTTTCGAGTACTCTTAGAAGCCTAACTTGAGTGGTTAAAGGCAACTCACCAACTTCATCGAGAAATATAGTTCCACCATCGGCTTCCTGAAAATACCCGTTTCTAGATTGTGTAGCACCGGTAAAGGAGCCTTTTTCATGCCCAAATAATTCGCTGTCAATGGTACCTTCCGGTATGGCACCACAGTTAACAGCAATATATTTGTTGTGTTTACGATGCGACAGCGAATGAATAATTTTAGGTAAACTTTCTTTACCAACACCACTTTCACCAGTTACCAGCACAGAAATATCAGTCGGTGCGACACGAATCGATTTTTCAATCGCACGATTAAGACCTTCATCGTTACCGATGATTTCAAAACGTTGTTTT
>CAYMXD010000602.1:0-1770 GCA_964394095.1 uncultured Mesohalobacter sp.
TTGCATTGTATCAAACGTCTGGACATGAAAAGAATCATCAGGTATTCTAATGAAAAAACAAACTATGAATACGTCAAAGAAATTGAATTTGATGAAATTTCAAGAACGTTCAGGTCGCTTACCTTGTCTTATGAACAAATATGGTACGGCCATATGGTATTTGACGAGGCTTATTTCAATAATTTTAAACAGCAATACCAAAGCTTTCATAATCTATTAGATCAAAAACAATATGCCCAAATCTAGATACTATTTGCTCATATTGATTTTAGTGCTGTTTGGTTCTTTTGTATTTCTAGAATCTACAGCTAAAGAGCCTTTAGACTGGTCATACAGCTACTGGAAAACTCACGACAAACCTTTTGGTGCTGAAATATTTCATAATATTTACACAGAAAATCTTGAATTAGTCGAGGAAAAAGAAAATTCACCCTACGAAGTCCTTACCAATGATTACATATCAGGAAATTATTTGTTTTTCAACCTAGGTCTCCCCTTCGGCCTTTATGATTCTAAAGAACTGATATGCTGGGTAGAAGATGGGAACAATTTGTTTTTATCTGCAGAATATTTGCCTTCAAAAATTTTAGATACACTAGAACTAAAGAAAGAAGAGTTTGTGTTCAATAAACAGATAAACTACAAACCTTCTGTTAGTCTAGACAAATCAGTTGATTTCAATACCTACAAGTTCGAAAGAGATCTCAACGTGCATTATTTCAAAAATACAGATACGCTGAATCTTGAAGTATTAGGCTACGCAAATGTTCAAAATAATGATAGCACAACAACCAAAACTTTACCAAATTTTATAAAAGCAAAGCTCGGCGAAGGCCATATCTATTTACATTTGTTTCCTCAGGCTTTCACTAATTTTTTCTTGATTGACAGTACTAATGCAGATTATACAGAAAATATTCTGAAAGAGTTAGATTATGATAAAACAGTTTTTGTAGATCAATACCATAAAGTTCAAAAGGAAGTCAAACAGGGTGGTCTATTGAAATATCTGGTAGGCAATAGATATTTAAGATGGGCGTATTACCTTATATTGTTAACAGGTTTAATTTATGTGTTCTTTGAAGGCAAAAGAAAACAAAAGCCAATTAAAGTTCTAAAACCTTTTGAAAATAAAACTTACGAGTTCACCAAGACTATTGCAGATATGTACTATCGCAAAAAAGACCATAAAAGTATAGCTACTAAACAAATTGAACATTTTTTTGATTATGTAAGAGAACATTATAACATTTCAACTTCAACTTTAGATGATGCTTTTGTGAAACAACTATCTTCAAAGTCCGGGCATGAATCCGGAGCTATAACCAAATTACTAAAAAACATAGACCGCATAGAACGAAAAACCAATATTTCGAAAGAAGAACTTATTCAATTAGAAAAACAAATTGCAAACATAAAAACACAAGACTATGGAAAATCCCAATAAAGACAATAACCCCAATCCTGAAGAATCTTCAATCACTCCTGAAAATCAAAATGTGTCTTCGGAAAATACTGAAGGTACTGTTGAAGATGTAACAGCTTTAAATATGTATCAGCAGATGGCAGAAGACCTTCAGAAACAGTTATCGAAGGTCATTGTTGGTCAGGATGATTTTATAGAATTACTTCTGGTCAGTCTGCTTACAAACGGACACGTCCTCATTGAAGGTGTTCCCGGCATTGCCAAAACCTTGACGGCAAAACTATTCGCCAAATCTATTCAAGCAGATTTCATGAATAGAATTTTCGGTGATGTACTGGGTTATG
>CAYMXD010000603.1:0-1766 GCA_964394095.1 uncultured Mesohalobacter sp.
AGGTATTTTGGAGTTGAAAATGGTCTCGATACATCCCGACGGTTTGCGTCAGGACACTATCATTGACGTTTTTATTTAACTAATTGATTTTCATTTTTTTAATTTTAATATATCTTTTCCCTTGAGGGAAATGCCGATAGGCACTTGTGCTAGCGCAGGCGAAGTGAAGGGTGTTATTTTGATATTAAAAGCTCTTGATAAACACCCTACTCCCGTCTTCCCTCTAGGGAAGAAGCCTGTTACCGTATTTAATAACTTCACTTTGTATTAAATAAAATTTGCAAAATTTTCGGGAGCTCGACCTGACTAAATTTGAGTATATTGTAGTTTTATTGAAAACTTCAAAATGCTTATATGCCTAAGTCAAAAAAACTATTCAGCTTGTTTCAAAATCTTATAACCGCTTTTCTGTAATTCTAAATCACGTCTAAACAAGGTCACATCAGCAGCTATCATTTCTTCAATAAGCCCATTCAGATCGTAATGCGGTGTCCAGCCTAATTTTTCTTTGGCTTTTGTGGCATCGCCAATGAGTAAATCGACTTCTGTTGGTCTATAGTATTCGGGATCTATAGACACTAGCGTATCCCCTTGTTTTAGACTGCAATCTTCTACAGATAAACCCGTAGCAGATTCAAAAACAGACTGATTCAAACCATCAAATTTTCCGACTTCATTTTCATCTTGACCTTCAAATTGAATTTTAATCCCAACCTGATCGAAAGACATCCTTATAAAATCTCTGACTTTAGTGGTGATTCCGGTAGCCAGTACGAAATCTTCAGGTTTATCCTGTTGTAGGATTCTCCACATGCCTTCTACATAATCTTTAGCATGACCCCAGTCCCTTTTGGCATCCAGATTTCCCATAAAGATTTGGTGTTGTAATCCCAAGGCTATTTTAGCCACAGCCCTGGTGATTTTTCTGGTCACAAAAGTTTCTCCTCTTAAAGGGGACTCGTGATTAAATAAAATCCCATTGCAGGCATACATATCGTAGGCTTCTCTGTAATTGACTGTTATCCAATAGGCGTAAAGCTTAGCCACGGCATAAGGTGACCGCGGATAAAACGGCGTTGTTTCCGATTGCGGAACAGCTTGGACTAAGCCGTAAAGCTCAGAAGTTGAAGCTTGATATATCTTAGTTTTCTTTTCCATGCCCAAAAGCCTCACCGCTTCCAGAATTCTTAAAGTGCCAATCCCATCCGCATTGGCGGTATATTCCGGGGTGTCGAAACTCACCTTGACGTGAGACATGGCGGCCAGATTATAAATTTCATCGGGCTCGGTTTCCTTAATGATTCTGGTCAGGTTCATAGAATCGGTCAAGTCGCCGTAGTGCAACTTGAGTCTTACATCTTTAGCGTGAGGGTCTTGGTATAAGTGATCTATACGATCGGTGTTAAATAAGGACGCTCGTCGTTTTATGCCATGAACCATGTAGCCTTTATCCAATAAAAGCTCTGCTAAATAAGCACCGTCTTGTCCGGTAATTCCTGTGATTAATGCTGTTTTCATGTTTTTATTTTCATTTTATAATTTTAAATTCTAAGTTTTGGATTTATGATTGAGTTTGAAGGTTTAAAAAGTTTCTAGTTTCTAGTTTAAGGTTTCAAGTTTAATGTTTCTGGTTTCAAGTTTCAAGTTTGAAGTTTTCAAGTTTCATGTTGTAGCGAAGCGAAGATCCCGCTCATGCGGGGTTTCTGGTTTCAAGTTTTTGTGTTTTTTCACGTCAAATATCTAACAAACTTCGTAAATCTAATATC
>CAYMXD010000604.1:0-1762 GCA_964394095.1 uncultured Mesohalobacter sp.
TAATATCTAACTTCTAATATCTAACTTCTAATATCTAACTTCTAATATCTAACTTCTAAAATCAAAAATCGGAAAAACTTGCAACTAACCACTAAACACTAGTCACTAAAAACTAGTCACTAAACATTAGTCACTAACCACTAGTTCCTCAATACCCATACTCCATCGCCATGCTTTTCAGCTTCATCAGGTTATCGACTTTGAATTTTTCCATAATCCTTCTCTTTAGGGTAGAGGTGGTGGACTGATGGATTTTCATGATTTCACTGATGTCTTTCACCCGTTTGCCTTTGATAAGGAGCTTAAAAACTTCCATCTCCCGCTTACTCAATTCACTGAATGGCGTATTGTTAGCCTCTGCGCTTATGTTATCGTTGTAAACAGACATCAGTATATCTCTAGATAAGTACAAATGTCCTGTTTTTATAAGCTTTATGGCCTGTATAAATTCTTTTTCTGAAGAGGATTTATCCAAAAATCCGCTTGCGCCTAAAGTGACATACTCCAAGGCATAGGGTTTATATTCGGCTTGAGAAAAAATGAGAATTTCGGCTGTATCTTGCTGGGCAATTAAAGCCTTCATCAATTTAAGGGTGTTCATAGAAGTTATGCCAATATCTAATAAAATGATATCAAAATCATGGGCTTGGGAAAGATTTAAAATTTCTTCATGATCACAAGACGATAGCACTTCGGTATCCTCAAAGTTTTTTTGTAAAATGTTTTGTATGCCAATAGAGACAAAGTATTCTGAGTTGATGTTTAAGACGTTCATATGTTTTATTTTATTTTTTTAACACTAAAATGATGTTTTCTCTCCTCCTTTTTTAATTGTCATCTAAGACAGAGTTCCCTTAAGACCTGACTTATGTCGTAGAGCACGTCCTACGACATAAGCCAGATTAAAAGAGATGATTGTAAGACTTTAAATTGGTTATTAATTTGTGCTTACCTCATAAAATAGCTACTCCACAATCACTTTAGTTGTAAATTCTTCACTACCGGAGCTCACTTTTAACAGATACACGCCCGAGCTAAAGGTATTCACATCCACTTGAGTCTCCTGCAACTGATCGCCAATAGCTTGTTTTGCTACTAGTCTCCCGCTGATATCAAAGAGCTCTAGAGTTTCAAATCTACCGGTATTCTCGCCAAAGCTGATGTTTAAAATATCACTGGCCGGATTAGGATACACCGAGAGGCCTTGCAGGTCAAAATCGTTGGTTCCTAAAGTAGTGGATTGAAATCTTATTTCAAATCTGTTTGAGGCTATACTTTCAGGGGTAGATTCATCAAGGCTAAATGTTACTGCGGTTGATATATCGTTATCTAAAAGCGTCTCGGTATCGGTATAATTATCATATAAGTAAACCGTATTATTATTCAGTCCATCAACTTTTACAACAAAGACATAATCTGTTGTACGGTATTGTTCTGTATGTAGCTGAAGAATTTCATCTGCCTGAGGCATTGCTCGGGTTTCTATGCTCAATAGACTACTCCCCTCAAGCCTACCTAAATTCTCATCAGGATTTGTAAACTTTAAGGCATCATTATTATCAACAGCATTATTTGCGTTCTGGTCAAATAGAATAACCACACTATCATCTGCAGTACTGTTATTAGAATAAGAAAGCTGATCGTAAAGCGTGATTGCAATTCTATCTGTAGGAGAGCTAAACACATCAAGTTGAGGTTGATCAACCGCTTTATCACTTTCGCTAAAATTTACAGTAGGGTCATCTTGAGTCGCTACTAAAAA
>CAYMXD010000605.1:0-1762 GCA_964394095.1 uncultured Mesohalobacter sp.
GAGCCAGTGCAGTCAATCCTTATCTGGCTATTCGGTCAATTGAAAACCTTCATGATAAAGGTAAATTAAGTCCTGAAATTTCAAAAGACGAAGCTATTGAAAATTATCAGAAAGCGATTGGTTATGGTTTACTAAAAATCCTATCAAAAATGGGTATTAGCACCTTGCAATCTTATCAGAGTGCACAGATTTTTGAAGCTTTAGGTCTTCATTCAACAGTGATTGAAAAATGTTTTACAGGCACAATATCTAGGATTGACGGAATAGATTTTGATGGTTTGGCTAAAGAAGTTCTTGTAAGACACAAGCACGCTTTTCCAGTTCATGACCAAACCAATCAAAAATTAGACGTTGGTGGAGTCTATCAATGGAAACTCAGAGGAGAAAAACACTTATTCAATCCAGAAACTATTCACCTGCTTCAGCATTCTACAAGAACAGATAATTTTTCACTTTATAAAAAATTTGCACACAAGGTAAACGATCAACTCAAGGATAGTTTAACACTAAGAGGGCTTTTTGAATTTAAGAAGAGAACGCCTATACCAATTGCAGAGGTTGAACCGGCTGAAAATATCATGAAACGTTTTGCCACAGGAGCGATGTCTTTTGGATCTATTTCGCATGAAGCCCACTCTACTCTAGCTATTGCTATGAACAGAATTGGTGCCAAAAGTAATTCCGGAGAAGGTGGTGAGGACGAAGTGCGTTTTGAAGTCAAACCCAACGGCGATTGGGAGCGCTCGGCGATTAAGCAAGTAGCCTCGGGGCGGTTTGGGGTGACCAGTTATTATTTGGCCAATGCTGAAGAGCTGCAAATCAAAATGGCACAAGGTGCAAAACCCGGCGAAGGCGGACAATTGCCAGGCCATAAGGTAGACGATTGGATTGGTCGAGTGAGACATTCTACACCGGGAGTAGGCTTGATTTCGCCACCACCGCATCACGATATTTATTCCATTGAAGACTTAGCACAACTTATTTTTGATTTAAAAAATGCCAATCGCCATGCGCGAATCAATGTCAAATTGGTGTCGCAGGCCGGTGTAGGAACCGTAGCTGCCGGCGTATCTAAAGCCAATGCCGATGTGGTGTTGATTTCCGGCGCAGATGGGGGCACAGGTGCATCGCCCTTGAGTTCTATTCGTCATGCAGGCTTGCCATGGGAGCTCGGTCTCGCTGAAGCTCATCAAACTTTAGTAAAAAATAATTTACGTAGCAGAATTACCGTTCAGGCCGATGGTCAGATACGGACTGGAAGGGATTTAGCTATAGCTACTTTACTAGGTGCAGAAGAATGGGGAATTTCTACTGCAGCACTTATCGTAGAAGGATGCATTATGATGCGTAAGTGCCATACCAATACCTGTCCGGTTGGCGTAGCTACCCAAAACCCTGAACTGAGAAAGCTATTTACCGGTAAACCAGAGCATGTGGTGAATTATTTTAGATTTCTAGCCCAGGATCTAAGGGAAATCATGGCACAACTCGGGTTTAGGACGGTGAGTGAAATGGTAGGTCATACCGAAGTAATGAAAGTTCGTAAAGACATTCCCTACTGGAAATTGAAAGATATAGATTTAAGTCCAATTCTTTACCAAGAAAATATTCCGGAACATATAGGCGTTTACAAACAAATTGAACAGGATTATGAAATGGAAAACGTACTCGATTGGCAGCTTCTAGACAAAGCAAAACCAGCTTTTGAAGATAAAAACCCTATTCAGGCTAGATTTGATCTAAAAAACACAAACAGATCTGT
>CAYMXD010000606.1:0-1762 GCA_964394095.1 uncultured Mesohalobacter sp.
TAAACCCTGATTATGCATTTGAAACTATTCAAATGCATAACGAATAAGAAAATACAAGCAATTTGGTGATTTTCTAACTCGGGTCTCGAATAAGTACAAATTAAAATTATGATAATTTAATTTGTGTTATTCGGAGGTTAAACCCGACTAATCAATTAATTCGGCTCATTCTTCACCTCTTAATGCATAAGTGGGGTTAAATAGATGTAACACTTTCTACTTTATACAAAATTCACTTTCATTTTTATAAATGTTATGAGCATTCATGGTTTTTTAATTAACGCTAAAAAGTAGATGGCTTTTAAAATCTACAATGAAACCCAATAGAGTGTTTAACACCATCTAGTATTGAGACCAAATAAAAAAGCCTATGCTTAGCACAGGCTTTTTGAATTATATACTAAAAGAAATAAATTATTGCTTAATTAGTTTAATAGTTTGAGCATTATTACCCTGACTATTAACCTTAGCAAAATATATACCACTTGATAATTCGCTAGCATCTATTCTAACGTCAGAATTATTTACGTCAACAGACTTCACTAATCTTCCAAGAGTGTTGAATATTTCAACAGTTTGGATATTAGAATTGTTTGTTTCAATATTCCAAGCATCATTAGTTGGGTTTGGGTATGCACTAAAACTAGTTACATCAAAATTATTTGTAGAAAGCGAATTTTGAGTTATAAGTACATTATCCATATATACAATACCATCATTATCAACACTATCATTTAATGGACTAACTTTCCACTGGAATAAAGCAGTATCTGCAAAACCAAGGTTCGTAAAATATGACATAGGAATTTCAACTTTAGTCCAAGTCTCATTTACAATTGGCTCTTGAATACTAATTTGATATTTGTATTCAGAGACTCCACCGTCGTCGCTTATCATAACAAAATCAAATCCTACAACATCAGCACCTGCCCAATAATCAAAAGATACAAAATCGTAAGCAGATACGTCATCAGGACCACCTTCACCTTGTCCCCAACCTGCAACACCAAAGTTGAACTTAAGGGCTTTATTTTCTGTTGCAGATGGATCTAAATCTGGTTCACCTGAAAGAGTTCCAAAAGTATAAGCAACTGGAAATGTAGTTGAAAAACCGTTAGAATCATTATAAATACTGTAAACTTCTGAATCTGGAACGTTTGGCACTGGAGCTGGACCTGCTGGAATTGGATCAACTGGGATAACAGCACCGTTTGGCCCATCAATATCATCTATGTAATATGTTCCGGTTTCAGTATTGCCTACACCAGAATCTGCAAAAAGGGTTAGTATAGAATAGTCATCTGCAAGACCTGAACCAAAATCAATTGAAACCGTTTGCCAGCCTGCAGTAGTAGTATCAAAATATAGTTCAGTTGCAGCCGGACCATTTGTTGCACCCTCTAATTTTAATAAATGGGTTCTTGTCGTTGCATCAGGTGTCCAAAACTCCATTGTGATGGTATTATTGGAATCGTCTGATAAATCGATGTAAGTTCCCATATTAATTGATGCTCCATCAAAGTCGACACCATTACTAGTAAGTTCTAAAACTTGATTTGTTGCATCTGTTGGGTCTGTTACCACTGTTGCAGTTGCTCCGTTAAAAGTACTCCAAGTGTCATCTTCTGGCACCTCAAAATCTAGAGGCATTTCTTGAGCCATAATGCCAAATGGCAATAAAAAAGCTAGGCATAATAAAGTAATTTTTCTCATAATTTGTAAATTTTAATTTTTATCTAATTATTATTTTGCTAATGTACAA
>CAYMXD010000607.1:0-1759 GCA_964394095.1 uncultured Mesohalobacter sp.
ACATTGTATAAAGCTTCTGATATCACGTTAATTTGAGCTCTTCTAGACTGAGCTTTTCTAAAGTTGTCTATCGAATTAGAAAATGTAAGCATGCCAACTTTATCATTCTTTTTTAAGGCGATATTGGAAAAAGCTAGAGTAGAATTGATGGCATAATCTAAAAGACTGAGTTGTTCAAAAGGCATTTTCATCACCCGACCTTTGTCAATAATGTTATAGATGGGCTGAGATTTTTCATCCTGGTACTGATTGACCATCAATTGGTTTTGCTTTGCAGTAGATTTCCAGTTGATATCTCTGATGTCGTCTCCTTTTACGTATTCTTTTATTTGTTCAAACTCCATACTATGGCCTATTCGGCGAGTTTTCTTGAGTCCGTAGTCTCTGGAATTTCGGTCAAGGGCTAAAAAATCGTATTTTTTCATTTGAATAAAAGATGGATAAACCTTAACCAATTGTTCATTTTGAAACTTGAAGCGTCTTTTAGTGAATTGAATAGGAGAGGAGACGTAACAATTCAAATTTCCAAAAATATATTCGCCTCTTCGGTTTGGCTTTAAAAGGTAATCATATGATTTGTTTTCTCTAGAATTCAGTTTTAATTCTTTCAGAAAATCTCTTTTTTGAAATTGTACGGGAATTTCATCTATAATTTGAAGATTGATTTTAAAATTATAGGCATTTTCAAAATTTAGCATGACCACATTTTCATCACTATTTGAAAATTTATCAGGCAGGAGACGTTCCGCAAAAAATGCTTTTGAACTAAATAGTGCCGATAAATCTACAACCACTAAAACAATAATGGCGTAAAATAAAAGTGAAGCCAAAGTGAATAAGACTGTAAACCAATAGGATAGAAAGAATAGCATTGCAATACTAAGCATGACTGCAAAGAATCTTCTGGTAAAATAAACAGATTTAAGGAGTTTATACACTATCTGGGAATTTCTATGGTTTTTACAATCATATCGATAACATCTTCTGGAGACATACCTTCCATTTCGCGTTCCGGCGACAGCACAATTCTATGGTTAAGTACAGGCTTCAAGCTGCGTTTTACATCATCCGGGGTTACAAAGCCACGGCCGCCTAAAACGGCAAAAGCTTTGGCAGTAAGCATTATAGCTACTGAGGCTCTAGGTGAAGCCCCAAGTAACAAATGCGGGTGTTGTCTGGTGTTATTAACAATTTCTGCAATATAAGACATGATTTTAGGTTCTATATTTATCTCATGTATATCAGCTTTAAATTTTTTGACCTTTTCTTTTGTGATTACAGGTTCTATTTGGTCGAGGAAATTCTCCGGTCTTTTTTCGTGATGTTTACCTAATATTTTGATTTCATCTTCAAGAGTAGGATAATTCAATTTTATTTTAAAAATAAATCTATCCAATTGCGCTTCGGGTAGGGCATAGGTGCCTTCCTGTTCAATAGGGTTTTGGGTTGCTAAAACCATAAAAGGTGCTTCCATGGTGTATTCGTGACCGTCTATGGTGACTTGTTTTTCTTCCATAACTTCAAAAAGTGCCGACTGAGTTTTTGCCGGCGCCCGGTTAATTTCATCAATTAAAATCATATTGGAGAAAATAGGTCCGGCTTTGAATTCAAATTCACCCTTTTCAGCATTAAAGACTGAAGTTCCCAGAACATCACTCGGCATTAAATCGGGCGTAAATTGTATCCGACTGAAATCTGCTTGAATAGATTTGGCGAACAATTTTGCCGTCAAGGTTTTAGCAATGCCGGGAACACCTTC
>CAYMXD010000608.1:0-1757 GCA_964394095.1 uncultured Mesohalobacter sp.
ACGTAATTGCATTTAGTAAAGAAGAGGCACTGCGCCTTGGGCATAGTTTTATAGGCACTGAACACTTGTTGTTAGGCTTGTTAAGAGAAGGTGACGGCAAAGCCATTGAGATATTGAATACTTTATCTATAGATCTGGATCATTTGAGACGAAAAGTTGAAATTTTGAACCCAACAGAATCTAATCCGGTTCATATTTCTAATGAAAAGAAAAATCTTCATTTGACAAGACAGGCTGAACGCGCCCTCAAAACAACGTTTTTGGAAGCTAAACTTTTCCAAAGTTCTTCTATTAATACGGCTCATCTCTTATTATGTATATTGAGAAATGATAATGACCCGACAACAAAATTATTAAACAAATTTAAAATAGACTACGATATTGTGAAAGATAAATTTAAAGCTATTAAAGGAATGGAAGACGATTTTATAGAATCTCCAACAGCCAGTTCATTGTCTGATGAACCTGAGGACGATAAACGCAAAAATCCATTCGAAAGCAGTAAAAGTTCTAAATCTTCTGGATCTAAAAAATCTAAAACTCCCGTACTTGATAACTTTGGGCGTGATTTAACTGCTTTGGCAGAAGAAGGAAAACTAGACCCGGTAGTTGGGAGACAAAAAGAAATAGAGAGAGTTTCTCAAATATTAAGCCGGAGAAAGAAAAACAACCCTTTGCTTATTGGAGAGCCCGGCGTAGGTAAAAGCGCTATTGCCGAAGGTCTTGCCTTAAGAATAATTCAACGCAAAGTTTCTCGTATCCTTTACGACAAAAGATTAGTCACCCTAGATTTGGCAAGCCTTGTTGCTGGAACAAAGTACCGCGGTCAGTTTGAAGAAAGAATGAAAGCTGTAATGAACGAACTCGAGAAGAACGATGATATTATCCTATTTATAGATGAGATACATACTATTGTTGGTGCTGGAGGAGCTACAGGTAGTTTAGATGCCAGCAATATGTTTAAACCTGCTTTGGCCAGAGGTGAAATACAATGTATTGGTGCAACTACACTGGACGAATTTAGACAAAATATTGAAAAAGATGGTGCTTTAGAAAGGCGTTTCCAAAAAATAATCGTCGAACCTACTAATAGAGAGGAGACTATTGAAATTCTAAATAATATTAAATCTAAATACGAAGATCACCACAATGTCATTTATAAAGATGAAGCCATTGAAGCTTGTGTAACTCTTACGTCAAGATACATGACCGATCGTTTCCTCCCGGATAAAGCCATAGATGCCCTGGATGAAGCTGGTTCTAGAATACATATAACCAATATTAGAGTACCTCAAAAGATTCTTAATTTAGAAAATAAATTAGATGATATAAGAGAGCATAAAAATTCTGTTGTCAAAAAACAAAAATACGAGGAAGCAGCAAAGCTGAGGGATGATGAAAAAAATATAGAACAGGAATTAGAAATTGCTCAGCAAGAATGGGAAAAACATTCTAATGAAAATCGTGAAATTGTAACAGAAGATCATATTGCAGACGTAATTTCAATGATAACGGGTATACCTGTTAATAGAATTGCCAAAACAGAAAGTAATAAATTGGCTCAACTACCACAATCCATTAAAGAAAAAGTGATTGGTCAGGATGATGCTGTTGCTAAGATATCTAAAGCTATACAACGAAATCGTGCTGGATTAAAAGACCCTAATAAGCCTATAGGATCATTCATATTTTTAGGTCAAACAGGTGTTGGTAAAACACAATTGGCAAAAGTTTTAGCAAGTGAGTTATTTGACAAC
>CAYMXD010000609.1:0-1751 GCA_964394095.1 uncultured Mesohalobacter sp.
CCAAAAGAATCAACTTGCCCAAAGCATCGTAAATTTCAACTGAATCAAGTTCCATTGGGGAATTGACGAACAATTCATTTTTGACAGGATTGGGATACATTTTTACATCAAGTTCGGTAAAGGGTTGATTAGACAGCGTCGTGTTGTATTGATATAAATCCCAAACATTATCGGTCATCACATAGACTTCAGAACCTTGTCCAATGGCCACCGATCGTACTCTTAGATTGGGGTTTGTTGCGTGCCACTCACCACCATTAATATTGTAAGCATGTAAGGTTCCAGATGCTGGCAAGCCCGCATTTGTGGTTGAATTAACAGCTACATAATAGGAACCGTTGCTGATATTAGTTTCAAAATCTCTAATGCGTGAAAGATTCTGTGCCAAAGTTTGAGTTTGGTCTGAAAATGTGCTACCGTCTGAAGTGTTGACTACTTTTGTGTATAAGCTTGAGTTTGAACCTGCGTCGGACCAAGATGTGGCGCCAAAAGCCAGTTTATCTGGCGCTACAAAGCCCAAGCCCTTGGTTACAGCAGTTTCACCGAGGCTGTAGGTTTGGGTATAAAGGATATTCCCATTGCTATCGATTTTTGTTAGGATAGGATTGGGGGTAAATGCCTCAGCTAAAACATAAATATCATTGGTTGAGGAATCAACTACAATGGCTCTAAATTTATCTATGCTACTGTCCAAATTGATATTCCAAAGGACATTACCATTGTCGTCCCAAGCGGTTAATTCTTCGTTAGATGTTGTACTATTGACAACTGCCACAAAATTTTGACCTAAAGCCATAAGGCCTGAACTAATTGAATTACCACTGCCTACAATATCTTCTACATCGGTAAAAAGGATAGTGCCGTCCGGAGCAAGTTTAACCAAAATGGTTCCAAAGGCCGTTTCGTTACTGGTATCTGTAATACTTCCTACGCCAGTGTAATAAATGTTATCACTATCATCTATTGCTAAATAATTATCATCTACAAGCAATTGATCAAATGAATTAGAATGACCTGCTAAGGTTTTATTAAAAATCAATTGACCATCAGGAGCTAGCTTTATGACTTTTAAAGCTTGTGAAAAATAACAAGGTGGAGTAAAACAACTACTCGATGTACTCGTATTAATTATAGTATTTACACCGGCAATAATAATGTTATCTTGACTATCGGTTTCTACTTGATAGGGCAATTCATGGTCTGTTACTCCATCGTTATTAAGGGACGTACTCCCTATTGAGGTTTGCATAAGCAAATTACCGTTGGCATCATATTTTCTAACAAATAATGTTGTTGCTTGGGTCTCAAAAGGTCCGGAAGCCACAACAATTATGTTGTTTTGAGAATCTACGGTTGAAGTATAACCAAAGGCGTCATCCATATCGAGTTTTTCCCAATTGATGTTTTGGGCTTGCAGCGAAAGATAGGTTAAACTGAAAAATAGAATACTAAAAAATTTCATGGTATTAGGTTTTGGTCTCACTACAATAACAATTTAAAATTAAATCACCCTACTTTTATTGGAATATAATCTAAAACTTATTATCGGAATATTAAATTGATCCATTATTGACTTCAAAGTTTTAATTATACTTATAACTTTTCAGATTTTAAGATATTCTATAAATATGATTATAAAAAAAAGATGCAAGACTCCACAACTTATTTTAGGGTAAAACTCTTTTGAGTTGTTATGATATAAAAGCATAGAAATTGAATTTCATTTTTAGAATTAAAAACATTATATCTAT
>CAYMXD010000610.1:0-1748 GCA_964394095.1 uncultured Mesohalobacter sp.
TTTTTTGATTTAGTTATTGATGATTACCCTAAAGTCAGTTTTGACAATATATCCGGTAACTCATTCCAAGCTATGGATTTTCTTATTGACTATGACATTGAAAATGAAACAGGGACAACAAAACAAATCATAGAAGGCACATTAAAAGTTTTGAGCGTCGGTAACCAATATGAGTTGGAATTTTCAGGTGTTGATAATGATGGTCTTAACGTAAGCTTTTATTATAAAGGTGATCTAGTTGAACTGTAAAAAAGAACATACCTAGGGTAATTAATATTATTACTCTAGGGTATTATAACTTAAAATTAAATCATGAAAAGACCTATATTTCTTACTAATCTGCTTTTTCTTTTTATTGTCACAGTATCAGCACAAGAAAAATTTTCTGATGTAAATACAGAAAAAGTGTTTAGAATAAACTTTATTAACCCCGGCGTTGAAGTTGAGTTACCTACAGGAAAACACACCACTTTTTCAGCTGGGATTGGTGCGGGTTACAGCGGGAGTTATCCTGATTTAAGCATCCAAAAGGAGTCGGGATTTTTGTATATCATAGCTCCTTTTTTAGACCTACAGCAAAAATTGTATTATAATTTTGAAAAACGTAAATATAAAGGAAAGAGCATTGTAAACAATTCAGGTAATTTTATTAGTCTAAGGTTTTTGACTAGAGGGCCGTCCATTGAGGAGAACGTTGTTCGAAGTACCGAGTATGATTTTGCCATAAGCCCAACATGGGGTATTCAAAGAAGTTTTAATGAAAAAATACATTTGTTATTCGATGTAGGCCCAAAATATTATTTTGATGGTGAAGGCAGAGGTAATTTTTTCCCAATCATGCTGCAGTTAAATATAGGTTTGGACTTATAAGCAACTCAATTTTTAGTATTAATATTATAACTAAAGTACTTTGAGCTATGCGAAGTTTATAACTTCGCACCAAAATCATTTCAAAAACCCCTATGTTTTCCGCTGAAAAGCAGATTAAAATTCAAAAGAAATATTCGACACCCTTCGGGGTCGTAAGTGGTGTGAGGCCGTATTTGCTATAAATATATGACCCCTTCAGGGTCAATTTATTGTTTGTAAAATAAATTAATCTTAATATTAAGCAAGTGCCTAAGTCAGTAAATATTTTTATACATTCAAATAGGTTTACCACTTAAAAAACATCTATGGTATTAAAAGTTGAAGTTGAAAATAAGGGGAATCATGCGGTTAAGCATAAAATTTTAAATATATTCGTTTTAAAAAAAATATATTCCCATGAAATACCTTAGCCTACTTTTATTATGCTTTATAAGTTTTAACCTTGAAGCCCAAACAGACAACAATAATTTAAACAACCAATTAAAGGCCATGTCTTCTGGCTTTTTAGAAGATGATTACAGCATTGTAGCAGATTATACCTACCCTAAAATCCTTGAAATGATGGGCGGAAAAGAGGCTATGATTGAAGCTACAACAAGTTCTGTGAACAAAATGAAATCTGATGGCTTTAGCTTTGTTGATATATCATTTAAAGATTCAAGTCAGTTTTTTGAGCACAATGGAGACACCCAATGTGCAATTACGCAGGTATTGGTTATGGACACGCCTAATGGCAAAGTTCAGTCTGAATCTACGATTATAGCTATCTCTGAAGATGAGGGTGAAAATTGGGTGTTTTTAGATTCATCGGGTATGCCCAAAGCGTCTTTGCAGAACTTTTACACCAATCTGCATCCTGACATAGAGGTTAAGGCCAG
>CAYMXD010000611.1:0-1746 GCA_964394095.1 uncultured Mesohalobacter sp.
CAAATAGTCGTAGAATGTCCTAATTCTACGCAGAAAGTGTCTCCTGGTTGCAAAGCTCTTGAAAATGCCCTTTCTGCAAAAGAGAAATTGCCTGATCCTCCATCTGAAAATAAACCAAAACTAGGGTCTCCCTGTCCTGTTTGTCCTATGTAATTACCACCTCCCTAAGAAGAAAGTGTCCAATTATTAAATCCGGAACCTTGGTTTGATCCATCGATCCATGGACTGGTAGCATTATAATTACCTGTAGCATCAGAAGCAATAGAAAAAGTATCTGACCCTAATTGTCCATAACTTACCGATGTTGATATAAATAGCATGAACATCAAAAAGGAAAATAATCTGAATATTTTCTGTCTTGATTTTAATTTAAAAAAATTGTAAATAGGTAAAACTGTTCCCATAATCCTAAAGTTTAATGAATATAATTTATGCCTTAAATCTATTTTTAGTTTCTACTAAAATGTTTTCGTCAACAATAAATAGAAGTTAAATTTAAAAATTTATTGCCTTTGTTCAAAATGTCATTGCAGCTTTAAAGCTTGCGCAATCGTTTTCGTGTTGATAAGTTCTTGATATTTAGGTGTTTTTTTTGTATAAATGCTCAACATTACTTAAAATATTTGCCTGTTTGGGTAGATTATGTCATTTTTGCAAAAAATAAAAGTTTGGCTAAAATCGGTAACATAGAACTTGGAGACTTTCCTCTCTTGCTAGCGCCCATGGAGGACGTGAGCGATCCGCCGTTTCGTGCCTTGTGCAAAGAGCAGGGTGCCGATGTGGTGTACACCGAGTTTATCTCTTCCGAAGGCCTGATTCGTGATGCGGCTAAAAGTGTTATTAAACTCGATATCTACGAAAAAGAACGTCCGGTCGGGATTCAAATTTTTGGGGCCAATCTGGATTCTATGCTGCAATCTGTTGAAATAGTTGAGCGGACAAAACCGGATATCATCGACATCAATTTTGGCTGTCCGGTGAAAAAAGTGGTCTCAAAAGGTGCCGGTGCAGGTATTCTGAAAGATATTGATCTCATGGTTTCTCTAACCGAAGCCATGGCCAAACACACCAAATTGCCCATTACCGTTAAAACCCGACTGGGTTGGGATCAGGATTCCATTAAAATTGTCGAGGTGGCGGAGCGTTTACAGGATGTCGGTTGCCAGGCCATTTCTATTCACGGTAGAACAAGAGCCCAAATGTACAAAGGCGATGCCGATTGGCGACCTATTGCTGAGGTAAAAAATAATCCGCGTATGCATATTCCGGTGTTCGGAAACGGTGATGTGAATACACCCGAACGCGCTGTAGAAATGCGAGATAAGTACGGTTTAGATGGTGCCATGATTGGCCGTGCCAGTATTGGTTATCCCTGGTTTTTTAATGAAGTGAAACACTTTTTTAAAACCGGAGAGCACCTGCCGGCACCAACCATAGCCGAGCGGGTTGAAGTGGCCAGAAGACACCTGCAAATGTCTGTGGACTGGAAAGGGGAGAAGCTGGGGATTTTAGAAACCCGAAGACATTATACCAACTACTTTAGAGGTATTCCTAACTTTAAACCGTTCCGAAAAACTTTGGTCACCTCAGAAAATTTGGAGGAGCTCTATCTCACATTAGGTCAAATTGAAGAGGTTTTTGCGGAAACTGAGTTTTTGGTCTGAATAGTCGGTAGTCTTTAGCTTTTAGTGGGTAGAGGGTAGAGGGTAGTTTTTAGCTTTTAGTCTTTAGTCATTAGAGGGTAGT
>CAYMXD010000612.1:0-1746 GCA_964394095.1 uncultured Mesohalobacter sp.
AACCGGTGTAGTTATAAGCAAATTAACAAAAAAAACCAAAATGCTAAATATCAGAGCATTAAGCTAAGTGTTATATGAAAGTCAATAGAGGGTAGTGGTTTATTTTGGACTACCCTCTAAAATCTACCCTCTACCCTCTTAACTAAAAGCTAAAGACTAAACAATGAAAAGAAGACATCAACAGAAAATTATAATGATTTCCATCTTCTTGATACTTTTATGGAATATTCCCGCAATCATGCTGTTCAATATGGATAGCATGATTTTCGGGTTTCCTGTATTATATTTTTTTATCTTTATAACTTGGCTTGCAGCTATTGTAGGCGCATTCTTTATTATCAAAAAATATGATCAATAGTTGGCTCATCATATTAGTGATTATGGCCTATTTAGGCTTTTTGTTTTTCATTGCTTACTGGGCGGAGAAAAACAAGAAATCTAGATGGGTAAAATCGCCGTATGTGTATGCGCTATCGCTTGCAGTGTACTGTTCTGCGTGGACATACTATGGCAGTATTGGTGTTGCTGCCAGGTCTGGTATAGAATTTTTAACTATTTATCTTGGTCCTGTCATTGCTGCACCGCTTTGGATTTACATTCTTCAAAAAATTATCAGATTATCTAAAGTTTACAATATTTCGAGTATCGCAGATTTTATCTCGCTACGTTACGGAAATAACCGATCCGTTGGGGCTATAGTTACTTTAATTTGTGCCTTAAGCATCATTCCTTATATTTCCTTACAGCTTAAAGCCGTTTCTGAAAGTTTTAATATTCTTTCAGGTCAAAATGGTTTTTCAATTGAAAATCAAAATTTATTTACCGATACCACATTTTATATCGCGATTATACTTGCAGTATTCTCTGCCTTTTACGGGACATTGCGTTATGATGCCTCTCAACAGAAACGGGGTTTATTTTTTGCCGTTTCAGTAGAATCTTTAATCAAATTGATAATTTTTCTCATTATTGGCGTTTACGTTTGCTTTTATGTATTCGATTCTCCCGGACAAATCATGACTTTAGCCAAAACCGAATTTGACACTTCTGCTTTAACCCAGATTAAAGGGCTTGAAGGCGGGGTTAATTGGTGGTTTACTATGGTGTTGTCTTTTCTAGCCATTTTTTTACTGCCAAGACAATTTCAAGCCGGTGTGGTCGAAAACAAAAACAAAAAACAATTACATGCCGCAGTTTGGTTATTCCCTTTATACCTGTTATTATTCAATATTTTTGTGGTGTTTATAGCTTTTGCCGGAAAATTAAACTTCGCTGAAACTGTAAATGCAGACTATTATTCTATTCTGCTTCCGCTTCAGCAGGGCAATACCTTTTTAGCCATGTTAGTCTTTATCGGTGGCTTTTCTGCCATTATTTCAATGGTGGTGGTCTCTACTTTGGCACTATCGACTATGCTGAGTAATAATTTGATTATTCCTTACGGATTTATTAAAACCTTTCAAAAACACGAGCATGAAAAGAACCAAAAGCTCATCAAAAACATCAGAAGAATTTCAGTGTTTTTATTGATAGCCGTTGCTTTTGTGTTGTATCGTTTTGTTAACCCACAAACCTCGTTATTTTCTATTGGTTTATTGTCTTTTCTGCTTGTTGCCCAATTAGCACCCTCGTTTTTTATCGGCATGTTTTGGAACAGAGGCTCAGCATTAGGCGCTAAAGCGGGAATGCTCGCCGGGCTTGCTATTGTAGTGATTATCTATATTCTTCCTTTTTTTCAAAATACAA
>CAYMXD010000613.1:0-1740 GCA_964394095.1 uncultured Mesohalobacter sp.
CAAAACCAAGCATAAGATTCCACCAATCCTGATTAATGTCAATGTCTAAGAGCTGAAATAGGTTTATTTTTACACCAAAACTTTACAAAATGACAGATTTAGATATTGCCAAATCGGTTGACCTTAAACATATTAATACCATAGCCGAAGAATTAGGAGTAAACATTGAAGACATTGAACATTTTGGAAAATATAAAGCCAAGCTGCCGCTGAAACTCATAGATGATAAAAAGCGTTCAAAAAGCAAGCTAATTTTAGTCAGTGCCATTTCACCAACACCGGCCGGTGAAGGCAAAACAACTATTTCAATAGGGCTAAACGAAGGCCTGAAGAAACTTGGCAAATCCAGCATTGTGGTTCTACGAGAACCCTCGCTTGGCCCGGTGTTTGGGTTAAAAGGTGGCGCTACGGGCGGCGGAAAAGCACAAGTATTACCTATGGAGGATATTAATTTGCACTTCACCGGGGATTTTTCTGCCATTGAAAAAGCCCATAACCTGCTGTCTGCGATGATAGAGAATATTATTCAAAGTAAAACCAATACTCTCAATATCGACGCCAGAACGGTGAAATGGAAACGGGTTCTGGATGTCAATGACCGTTCTCTACGCCAAATTGTGATAGGATTGGGGGGCACGACAATGGGGGTTCCCCGAGAAACAGGCTTTGACATTACAGCCGCTTCAGAAATTATGGCGATTTTGTGCTTATCGAACAATATTTCAGACCTCAAAGAACGTCTGGGTAATATTTTTATAGGATTTACTCATAGCAAAGAAGCTATTTATGCCAGGGATTTAAAAGCTCATGGCGCCATGGCGGCACTTTTAAAAGATGCCATAAAACCAAACTTGGTGCAGACTATAGAAGGTAATCCCGCCATTATTCACGGTGGCCCGTTTGCCAATATTGCTCAGGGAACGAACACCGTATTAGCGACTAAAATGGGGATGAGTCTGGCCGATTATACAGTTACTGAAGCCGGTTTTGGGTTTGATTTAGGTGGAGAAAAGTTTTTAAACATCAAATGTCAAAGTGCTGACCTAAAGCCTGAAGTTATTGTGTTAACCACAACCATTAGAGCACTAAAATATCACGGGGGTAAAGATTTAAAAGAGTTAAATACGCCCGATACAGATGCAGTTAAAAGTGGTCTCCCCAATTTAGAACAGCATATTGAAAGTGCTGAAAAATTTAATATCACACCCATTATTGCCATAAATCAGTTTACGGCAGACACAAACGAAGAGATTGAAGTCATAAAAGAATTCGCCAAAGACAAAGGCATCAAAGTCGCTTTAGCCAATGTGTGGGGAGAAGGTGGTGAAGGGGCAATAGATTTAGCTCAAGAGGTTGTTGATACTTTAGAAACAACTTCAAAAGAAAACTTTAGCCCCCTATACGATTGGCAAAGTCCGGTGAAAGAAAAAATTGACAGCATAGCTCAAAATATTTACGGGGCCTCAAAAGTGGAGTATGCGCCCAAAGCTCTCATAGACTTAAAACGAATCAAAAGCCTTGGCCTGGAGCACTTGGCGGTGTGTATGGCAAAAACGCAAAAATCGCTTTCAGATGATGATTCCCTCAGAGGAAAACCCTCGGGTTTTACATTATCGATTAGAGAAATCGAAATAGCAGCCGGAGCGGGTTTTATAATCCCAATTTCAGGCAAAATGATGCGCATGCCCGGTCTGCCGGCACATCCCGCAGCAGAGCAAATCGATATAGATGACAAGGGGA
>CAYMXD010000614.1:0-1734 GCA_964394095.1 uncultured Mesohalobacter sp.
CAATGCAGATTTTGTTAGTTGTCTTTTGAGCATTACTGCCGAACTGTTGTATCAATATTTTTTTAAATAGAGAGCCAAAGAAGCTTGGCCCGCTTAAAAACTAAAAACCACTCAAACTATCCGCCTATGGAGGATTTTTTAAGTGGCTTCATATTCTTAAAATCTAAATTCTTTTATCTCGATGATGTGTGAAGTAGTTACAAACCACTATTATGCTTTACTTCTTTCGTAACATTATAGAGCTTCGAAGTCACAGACTTCGAAGAGCGGGCTTCGAGGAACGGGCTTCGAGGAACGGGCAAATTTGTTGAACTCAAACCTTGTAATGAAATCCAAAAGTTGTAATAAAATAGTTCTACCTTTGTTCATATAGCAAAACTGAAACTACTTTCTTCAAAATCGATTTCAAATCGAAAAATATTTCAATGATCGTTAGACCAACGATAACAGTACTTAATAGGTTTTTAAATTATCTTTGCCGGACAGTGGTGTTTTACCTTCAACTAAGAATTATGAAATTTAAGCATTCTCTTACCCTTCTAATAATATTAATATTAACAGGCTGTGCAAGTCACACTACAAATGACTGGTTACAACAAGAGTTAAATGGCAAGGTAAAATCTTATTCAGAATTTTCTTATGATGCCGTAGACGTATTCGGAATTGTTCAAAAAGGAATACGTGCAAGAAAATTTAGTGATTATAGGTTCGATTTTTACAAAAAATTTGACCTGAAAGGAAATATTGTTGAAGCTATTCAATATAAATCAGACGGAAGCCTAAAGGAAAGAACCATAAACACCTATAACAAAAAAGGTCATCTTATTGAATCGGTCGAATACGGTTCAGACAGTACCTTAGAAACAAAGACTTATTACAAACGTGACGCTGAAGGGTATGTGATTGAGGCAACTGATTATAATTCTGATGGAAGCATAGAAACGATATATACCTATAAATATGACGATAACCAGAATTGTACTGAATCCAGTCAACATTTAACTAACGGGAGACTAAAGCAAAAAACCATATATAAGTATGATAAGCATGGCAATGAACGTGAAATTTTATATTTTACCTTAGATAGTGTATTTGAATATAAGTTTGAGTATAAAAATGATAAGAAAGGGAATGTAACAGAGCTTATTCATTACAATGTAGATTCGTTAATCAATTATAAAATTACCTATAAATATGACGATGAAGGATATAAGATTGAAGAATACCTATATGATTCAGACTCAAACTTAGAAAACAAGTATACCTTTAAGTACAATGAGAAGGGTAATAAAATTGAGGAAAATACTTATAATTCAGATGGTAGTTTTGTTAAGATGACAACTTTTAAATATGACGATAAGAATAATAAGATTGAGAAATACTCCTATAAACCAAAAGCCTATTTAAATATTAGATTCCGCTATGAATTTGAGTATGATGAAAAAGGAAATTGGATAAAAAAAATTGTGTTTAAAAATGAAAAACCACAATATATTTTGGAAAGAGTTTTCGAATATTATTGAAAATAGTGACACTTGATTTTTAGGTTCAGATATCGAGAAGATATAGCCATATTGGGCAGACTTTCAGTCAGTGCTGGTCATATACTTGGTTCCCGCTGATACTGAATCAAGTTCAGCACAAGAAAGCGGGATTAGCCTGCCTGTCCGGCGAGGCAGGTTCAACTAACAACTTTGAATTAATAGCTTCGCTATTTTTCAAAGTTGAGTTTCA
>CAYMXD010000615.1:0-1722 GCA_964394095.1 uncultured Mesohalobacter sp.
TATTGAGTTTAAATAAAAATTCTAAATCAAATTTCAAAGCCTTTTATCATTATGTCGCCGGAAACGCTTATAATGATTTTGATGATGAATTAAAACTCAAGCACTATCAAGATGCTTATTTTTCTTTTCAAAATAATGAGGATGTAGAGGGGATGTTTTTTAGTTTAAATCAAATTTTCAATTCAAAGATTAGTACTTCTACAGCAGATGGAAATGAAACAAAACTTACGGAATCTTTTGAGGAGTTGAGTGAAATAGCTGTACAGTCAGATTTTATTCCAGTTGAAATAGCCTTGCAGGAAAGCTTTTTAAGGAAATCATTAAAATTAAATCAAAATATAACAGACGATGTTTTAAACAATATCTCAGCCTTGGCAAATAAACAAGTTGAAAACCACCCTAAGCTTATAAGAAACTTGTTTACAAGTCTAGGTATATCCTATCAGCGTATAGGGAAGACAAATAAAGCTTTATTTTATAAACATAAAGCCTTAAATCTTGCAAATAAGGAAGCTGCAGATTATCCTTCTTTTTTAATAAATATAGGAGGGTCTCATTTCTACAATAAAGAATTAGACAGTGCAAAATACTACTTAAAAAAAGGCTATTTTAAAATAACCGATGATCCTAAAACCGTATATGCAGCTACGACTAAAGCAACAACAGCCTTTAATTTATCTGTGCTGTATAAGAGGCTAAATGACACAGACAGTGCCTATTATTTTTCCCGAGAAAATAATAAATATACTAATAGACGCTTCAGAATAAAATTAAAACAAAATAGACTTTATGCCGACAAAAAATTTGAAGTTCAGAAAGCTAAATTACACCTAGCAAATAAAGAAATTGAATTACATGACGAAAAGCAAAAAAGGAACCTTGTCTTTATCGGATTTTCTGTAAGTTTATTATTTCTTTTACTTTTAGTTATTATTTACCGCAGAACCATTAAACTAAAAAGAGAGGCTGAACAAATAAACCATAGGAGAGAGCGATTACTTCAGATTGTAAATCACGATTTAGGCGAACCTTTACAAGTTTTTATTGATTCTTCTATTATAATACCAAAACTCATAGCTACAAAACGTTACGCAGAACTGAAAGTGATTCAAGAGTCACTTTCAGACACGCTAATTTCTCTACAAAGTATATTAAAAAATTTATTCAGTTGGAATAAGAAAAACTCTGTAGATAAGGCTGAGGTGATTTCTGAAATTGATATCAAAGAACAACTTGAGATAATTTTAAAATCATATGAGCCTGTTGCGGCAATGAAAGGCTTGTCTTTTGATTTTGAAAGTATTGATAAGATCGTATTAAAGACCAATGCATTTGAATTAGGCAACCTGTTGCGTAACATTATTTATAATGCCGTAAAGCATAGTCCAGCTGATAATACTATTTATTTAAAGGCACGCCTTAACGCCCAAAAGCATTTAGAATTTACATGTCTAAATGCCATAAAAAAAAGCGCTATTGAAAACATAATAGAATTAATAGACCACTTTAATGGGGTGAATAATTTAAACTACTCAAAAACAGGTTTAGGTCTGGAGTTGATAGATGAGGCCTTAAAACGGCTAGATGCCAAAATCGAAGCCAAACAGTTTGAAAGTAGTCTTAAAATTAAACTAATCGTTCCTCAATCTTAATTGATGTAAATTTGAGTCTATAATTTAAACTTTATTTGAAATATAACTTGTAATTTTGAATATTTACTTT
>CAYMXD010000616.1:0-1720 GCA_964394095.1 uncultured Mesohalobacter sp.
GATCTTGTACAAGTGCTTTTTGAAGTGAAGACCATCTCAGCCTTCGATAATTGTCGGGTTTTTTTTGGACCAAGACCTGTTTGGTTAAATACAAATATTCTGTAAAATCAACTTCCCATTTTCGCTGATTGGTGATGGTCATACCATGGGCAATAATATCGACATCGCCTCGGTTGAGCACTTCAAATTGAGAATCTAAATCATCAGAAACCACCAATTCTAATTCTAAGTCTAAATCTTCTGCAAGTTGTTGAAGCAGTTCGTATTCAAAGCCCATCGGCTGACCACGATACAAAAAATAACTGGTGCTGCTGTACACGACCAAGGCTTTTAGCACACCTCTTTCCCTGATGTCTTCTAAGTCGGTGTCAACTGAATTTTCCACAAAAGGATTGATCACTTCTTCACTGTCTTTAGTGGGTGGCTTATCGCCCTGACAGGATATCAGCAATAATATGAGGTATAAATTCAACAGAAGTTTAATCATATGCAGTTGCTTTTAATTCTTTACTTTATTTGGATATTCCGGCTTTGGCGGGTAATTTTCAGGATTATCTTTCAGCTCTTTTAGGATGACTTCAATGGCTTTATCCAGTTGTGGATCTCTTCCTTTCATCACTTCTTTTGGCCATTGATCTATTTCAATATCTGGTGAAACTCCTTCATTTTCTATGCCAAATCCATTCTCGTTGTAAAATGCCACGTTGGGTGCAGTCACTGAACCACCATCCATAAATTCAGGAAAGCCTAAAACGCCAACTAAACCACCCCAAGTCCGTTTGCCAATAAGTTTACCGAGTTTGAACCTTTTAAATAAATAGGGGAGGTAGTCGCCACCAGAACCGGCATATTCATCAATCAACATAACTTTTGGGCCTTGTATGGAGCCACTTGGGGCATGCAGGTCTTTACCATATCTAAAATTCCATGAGGATTGGTAGGGTTTTTTCAAGTGATCGATGTAGTAATCAGCCAGTTGACCACCACCGTTAAACCGCTCATCAATAATTACCGCTTTCTTATCTACCTGAGGGAAGAAATAACGTTTGAAGTATTCGTGTCCTGCCGTTGTCGTATTGGGGACATAAACATAGGCCACTTGCCCGTTTGTGGCTTCATTCACTTTTTTAATGTTGCCTTCAACCCAGTCTCGATTTCTCAGCGCACGTTCGTCATTAACAGGAGCCACCTTAACTTTTCTGGATTTAGATCCATTAGAATTTGTACTCAGCCTGAGTTCAACAATTTTATGGGCTTTATTTTCAAAGAATGCATACAGGTTGTCTTCGGCTGTAACTTCTTTGCCGTCAACAGCAATTAGATATTCTCCTACTTTTGCATTAACACCGGGTTCAGTTAAAGGAGAACGCAGTCCCGGATTCCAGTTTAAGCCGCCGTAAATTTTTGAAATTTGATATCGGCCGTTTTTGATGACATAATCTGCACCTAATAATCCACCATTGACTCTATCGGGCTGATTTAGCCGGTCTCCTCGACTCCCAAAACGGTGGTGGCCTACAGCGAGTTCGCTGCACATCCACTGCATGACTCTGTAAAGGTCGCTTCGGCATGAAATGTCCTCCAGAAATTCGCTGTACTTGGGTTTCATGGCTTCCCAGTCTACGCCGTGCATGCCGGGGTCATAAAAATAATCTCGGTTTACCTTCCAGGCTTCGTTAAAGATGTTTGACCATTCCTGTGTAGGATCAATTTTAATTTT
>CAYMXD010000617.1:0-1718 GCA_964394095.1 uncultured Mesohalobacter sp.
TTATCGGAGACCTTAAAAAGCCCTTTCTTATTTTTCACTCCCCTCAGGATCAAATTGTAGCGATAAAAAATGCTGAGCTTCTCTATAAACATGCGCATCACCCTAAAAGTTTTGTATCTCTTGATGGTGCAGACCATTTGTTGTCTAACTCGAATGACTCATCTTATATTGGAGAGGTTATTGCGAGTTGGGCAAAGAGGTATCTCGAGATTGATGGCAAGCGCATCGATTTAAAATCAGATCACGGTGTTATTGCAAGTCTTAACAGTCAAGACGATTTTACAACCGATATGGCATTGGGCAGTCATAAAATGTTAGCTGACGAACCGGAGAATTTCGGAGGAAAGAATCTTGGCCCAAACCCGTATGAATTTTTGTCTGCAGCTTTGGCCTCCTGTACTGCAATGACTATTCAGATGTATGCCAAACGTAAGAAATGGCCATTGAAAAATGTAGAAGTCCATATAAACCACAAGAAAGACCATTGTGAGGATTGTGAGAATTTAGATAAAAAATCTAAAATTGATATTTTACAAAGGCAATTAACCCTGGAAGGAGACTTAGATGAGAAACAAAGAAAAAGATTATTAGAGATTGCAGATAAATGTCCTGTTCATAAGACATTACACTCAGATATTGAAGTTAAAACCAGCCTTAGTCGATAATATTACCTTTTTGTTAATTTTTATTAATGCTAATTGCATCTAATATCTTATGTTTAATTTAGCTAAAATTAAAACTTAAAAAATTATGAATAAAATAAGTACTATTATGTTGATGTTACTTCTTATAATTTCAAGTTGTAAGAAAGAACAGACCAACAATGAAGAAACTGAACAGGAAAAGGTTGAAGTGGAAGAATCCAAAATCACGTTATCAAAACTGGAAGGATCAACCGCCTATCCTGAAGCAACAATTAGCTTAGAAGAGCCTATGATTTCAGAAGTCAATGAAGAAACAGGTAAGTCTAAAGTTGATTTTAACTTTATGGTTGAAAATTATGAATTAGGTGCTCAGACTCCCGAAGCTGGTAAAAACGGCTTAGCTAATTCCGGTAAAGGACAACACATTCATTTTATTTTGGACAATGACCCGTATTCAGCACACTACGAATCAAGTTTTTCCAAAGACATAGCAGAGGGGCATCATGTATTATTGGCTTTTTTGTCAAGGTCATATCACGAATCTGTTAAAAATGCCTATTTAGTTCAACCCATTACAGTTGGAGAACCACAGGGAGAAGCTCCGGATTTATCAGCTCCTCATATGTTTTACAGCAGGCCTAAAGGGACATATAGTGGAAAAGACACTGAGAAACTATTGTTAGATTTCTTCCTAGTTAATACAGAAATTTCTGAAGACGGTAATAAGGTCATGGCAACCATAAATGGAGAAGACTTTACCATTACAGAGTGGGCACCCTATGTAATTGAGGGATTAGGAAAAGGAGAAGTTACAATTAGCTTAAAACTAGTTGATGCTGAAGGCAATTTTATTCCCGGCCCATTTAACGATGTTACCAGAACAGTTACCTTAAAATAAACATTTAACGCATCATTTTATATAAACCCAGTTTATGCTGGGTTTTTTTTATGCCGATTTTATACTTAAATTTAGAAATTAAAAATTATTAAAAAATGAACCCCTCTGCTTTAGGTTGGATAAATCGATATTTAGACGAATACCAGGTTGATTTAAAAAAATTAAACAAATATTCA
>CAYMXD010000618.1:0-1714 GCA_964394095.1 uncultured Mesohalobacter sp.
GTAGCAGTTTGAGAAATAATTTAAATATCTAAAGATGACATCCCACAAGTTTTTTGCTTAACCGCAAACTTAACGAAATAATTGAATGCTTGTTAGTTATGAAAAGGCTTATACCTTATCATAAAATACTCAATATGCTAAGGTTTTAACTCTACAAAATTATGTTTTACTCAATTTATTTCAAATCAAATTTTTATTCAAGCATCAAATTAAAGCTTTGAGTTTTAAGCTCGAGTTATAACAAATTAGATTTTCTATTATATAGATTATAAACCCGACTGATGTTTAAATTGGCTTATTTTTGCCTTTTTTTTTACATAAGTCGGGTTTAATTTAATATTATAGTTTTCTTATTTTGATATTTCTAAACCAAACATCATCACCGTGGTCTTGCAAACCAATATAGCCTTCTTTTGCAACATCTGCCCAATTTTCATTTAGACCCGGAAACTTGCTCTCGGCTACATCTTCTTCCCATTTTGGTGTCCATAAATGGTATTCAACAACTGTTTTACCGTTTTGTTTGTGTACAACAGTTCCTTTGTAAACAATAATTTCAACTTCATTCCATTCGCCAACAGGTTTTACGTTTTGCGGATCGGCTGGATAAAGGTCATACAAAGAGCCGGCTTTTCTGTTACCATTTGTCCCCAACATAGCATCGGGATGGTTTTCGTTATCCAGCACTTGCATTTCTGGTGCAGTTTCCCATATGTAGTCAAAGTCATCAGACTCTTGGCCCAAGTAAAAAATTCCTGAATTTCCTCCTTCAGAAATTTTCCATTCTAGCTTTAAGTGAAAATTGTCAAATTTTTCGTCATATAAGATGTCCCCACCATTTTCTGAACCAGCTTCACCTCTTCCTGAACCGGCCATAAAGAAAGTACCATCTTGCACTTTCCAGTCACTTGGGAAGACATCTGTATTATAGCCTCTCCAGCCTTCACTATTTTCTCCATTAAAAAGCAATTTCCAACCCTCTTCTTGTTCTTTTTTAGATAAAGTGTTAGGTTCTGATGTTTGCATAGTGTTGGTTTGGTCTGTCTTCTCAGCAACCTCTTTTGCTTCTGTTTCGTTTACTTCTTTGTTTTCTTTTTTCTCTTTACCGCATGAAAACATTAGTAATGTAATTGCAAAGAGATATAAAATTGATTTTTTCATTTTTTTGAGTTTTTAAATTTAATTTTAGGTTTTTATTATTTTATTCAAATTTTAGTTTACTATTCAAAACTTTTTCCCATTAATATGACCAGCCTTTTCTGTACGTATGTTTCACGTATTCTTCTGCTGCTGCTTTAGCATTTATAGTTTCATACTGCGTATCAAATTTTGGATCACCATCAATCACTTTAAAACTATCGGTACTTACGACTCTAATTTCTTCACTGTCTCCAATATTCGTAATTCTCATATTTTCAGCATCCCATTCTAGTTTTCTTCTTAAGTCCTGTAGTCTAACGGCAAGGTTACCAGCCACCACAACTTCATTAAGAGGGCCGGCATAATCAAAATTTGAACTGGCTTCTACTCTGTTTCTCTTTTTTTCTTTTGCAGCACGTACCCAATCCATTTCATGGCCTCCATCCATAGCATTTGGAATTCTTCTCAATTCTCCGGTTGTTGGTGGCGGGTTATCTTCTCTACCAATTATAAACGGATCTTTGGCATAGGTTCCACAAATAAGCGTTCCCTTAGTGCCGTAGAATATAGCACC
>CAYMXD010000619.1:0-1713 GCA_964394095.1 uncultured Mesohalobacter sp.
CGTCTATCGCAATAACTTTGTGTGCTGACATAATTTAAAATAAAGTGGGTTGACCATTGTCTGAAGATTGAGGCTTATCCTCATCTGAGTCATCGTCATCGCTGGAAGATGAAACTTCTTCTTCATCTACAACATCAATCTCGTCTGCCGGTTTAGACGCTTCGGGTTCAAAAGGGATGGGGTCGATAAGGTCGATTTGATTAACTTTCTCTGGAGTAAGCTGATTACCCATGGCTTTGATGCCTTTTATGGAAATGAACTCCTGTAGATTAATAATATCGTTGGGCTTTCGGTCTTTGCCCCGTTCTTTGGTATATTCTATTTCTATCTGTGGAATATAATCTGTAGAAACCAACTCTAATTGAGAATCTGGATGTTCTGTAATGATAATTTCCTCTTTTTCTTCATTCTCGACAAGGAATCGTTTCACGTAAAAACGTTCTTTTTCGCCTTCCCAATACACCACTGAAATTGATTTATTAGGAATCCATTTTTCAAGAATAATGATATCATCGTTAAAATGTGTAGTCAGTTCTGGTCGGATAGTTCGTAATCTACCTGATTGTGTCACAATCAATATTCGGTCTTCACCTCTAAACTCTCCTATAAGCTCTCCACGTTCATCTACATTTAGTCGCCTGACATTATCATCAAACCAGATTTTACGGGGTTTTAATGTAGATACACCTTCTTCTTTGAGTTTCACGTTTTTAATGGGGTGCTTGGTCAGGATATTCCCCTTAACGTTTCGACCTTTAATTGCTAAATCAGAAAAATCGAAATCAAACTTTAGTTTTTTCATGCCCTTCTTCTGCCTCAAAAACACACTAACTACTTCTGCTTCACCATTAGGATTAGCCGAAAAATACAAGACTTTAGAATTTTTATGGTCTTGGGCTAACTTGTATACTCTGTCTCTCGTCATCGAAGTAACGGCAAATCGCTTGACATGATTAACGTTGGTCTTGCCGTTTTTATAAATAAAATTATAAATAGTCCTTTTATCTTTCTTTTTAAAGATACCAACATATATAATATTCTTACCTATAAAAACTTTTTTATCGACTTTAGTAACCACCATGCTACCGTCCTGAGTAAAGCAAATGATGTCATCAATATCACTGCAATCAAATACGTATTCATCTTTACGCAGAGAAGTGCCTATAAAACCTTCTTTCCTATTGACATAAAGTTTTGTGTTTCTAATGACAACTTTAGAGGCTTCAATATCTTCAAAAGGTCTGATTTCAGTTTGTCGTTCCCTGCCTTTACCGTATGTATCTTTGAGTCTTTCAAAATAGGCTACAGCATAATCAATCAAATTGTTAAGATTATATTTAACCTCTTCAATATTGGCTTCTAATGCTTCAATTTTTTGCTGAGCTTTATCTAAATCAAATTTAGAAATACGTTTAATGCGAATTTCTGTCAATCTTATAATATCATCTCTAGTCACCTCACGCTTTAAATGCTTGATGTGCGGCTTTAATCCTTCGTTAATAGCCTCAATAACGCCTTCCCAGGTTTCAACTTCTTCTATGTCTCGATAAATTCTATTTTCTATAAATATACGTTCCAAAGACGCAAAATGCCATTGGTCTTCGAGTTCTCCCAGCTTAATCTCAAGTTCACGTTTTAATAATTCAACCGTCTTATCAGTGCTTCGTCTTAAGAGTTCAGAAACTGCAATAAATTGTGGCTTGTCTTCAATAA
>CAYMXD010000620.1:0-1712 GCA_964394095.1 uncultured Mesohalobacter sp.
GTTGTCTCTTACAAAAACAATATTTGAGGGTGTAAAAGTCAATAAATATCTACCTGCCCTAACTTTAAAATAGGTTTCATTATTCTGATTATATGAGCCATATAATGTGTATTTAAAAAACTCTGTATTATTGTCTATAGACATTTTAATACTATCTTTTGTAAGTACAAATCTTTTCAATTGTTGACTTTTTTGATTTTGAGCATAGTATTGACCTATATATATTTTTACAAAATCACTTTGTAATCTTTCGTTACTTATGGTATTAATAATGTTTAGCTTTAAGTCTTCAATGTAAGAGTTTTCAAATTCCAGCTTTTTTAATTCATCTACATCTATACTATCTGATTGGGTAATTAAATCAATAAATTTATATCGAGGTATTTCTTTTATAGAATCAATCTCATCAATACATAAGCATTTTTTTACCTTATTATTACCATCACAGCTAATTAAGAAGATGATAAGTAGGCTAATAAATATTTTCATTACTGACATTGAGGGCTAGGATTATTGTATTCTTGATTAATAATATTTTTATAAACATTGTAAGTTCTTTGTGAAGGGAGTATGTTAGATTCTTGTTGATCTATTAGATCTACAAAGTTCTGCCATGCATCGTAGAAAAGAATTTGACCATTCTCATTATATGACCTCAGTCCTGCCCAAGATATTGCTTCGTAGAATGTGTCAGAATTTGAACCTCTATTGATGCCGTTCATATTATCATAAGCTTTCATAGCGTCTATTAAAGTATTTCTATAAAAATCAGCCATTTGATTGTGATGTGCTTGAGAAAAATTAGGCGTTAAGCTCCACGTCATTACATTAAAACCATTACTGGTTGATTGTATATTTCCATATCTAAAAACATAATCTTTAATGCCTGGGAAATTATCTGCTAATGCATCGTATTCTGCCATTGATATCAGGTTAACGTCATCAACAAGTTCTTTTAGTTTTCTATAAAGTTCTGCATGGATTAGTTCATGCGCGATCGTATTTGCAATTACTATGGGAGAAACATGAGCAAAAGATTCTGTATTAATGTTTATAAAAGCAGTATTAATATCTTCATTTAATATAGTTTGCCCAGTATTTCCAAAATTACTGTTTGTGAACATACCCCATTCTAAATGTAAAATTGGAAAAGTTGGTTCAAACTTTTTTATAATCTCTGAGATTTTAGATGAATTCTTTAAATCATCTTTTATAGATTTTACACAAGGGTGATTCTGAAATTCAATAGTTTCGTTTATTTCAAAAATGTATTGATTCTCCCAATCCACCTCAGCATCGGGATCTTCTTCAATGGTATCTTTTACTGCATTCAAAAAATCTCCAGCCTCACTATTTAACTCACAACCCTCCTTATTATCATCCACAAAACCAGTGATGTCATCGTACAGTTGTTGATTACATGTGGTACCACCAAACACACAATTGTCTAAGCTATTTATCCAATCTGCCATGTCTTGGGACAGATTATTTATCGCATCCTTAGTACATTGACTAACTTTTGTGTAAGGGTTAGTTATTGTAGTCTCTTCTTCAGGCTCACTTGAGTTGTTGGGATTATTTGTGGTGGTATTACCAGATCCATTAGTGCTTGTTGGTTCTTGAGGGTCAGAAGGGTTTGGAGTCGAGTCTGTTGCACCACCATTGCATTCATCTGCAAACACAAAAACCGTAGTCGTTTCACAATTTAATCC
>CAYMXD010000621.1:0-1708 GCA_964394095.1 uncultured Mesohalobacter sp.
CCGAATTCAATCTTTTTCAATTTTTATCCTTAAAATGGTCGTGGCTATTGTTGATTTTAGCTTTTATTGTTTTGCTGAAACTGTTTAGACGTCAACTGAAAACAATCTTTGAACATTTAAAATCTATTGAAAGACAAAAGATTGTCAAAGCCTTTGGTTGGAGTCTGTTTAGGTATCTGATGTTTGCGCATCAATTTTATTTTTTACTAAATGTGTTTGAAATCAAAATCGACTATATGACGGCTATGGCCGTGATTAGCATGGTTTACCTTATGGCTTCAATCCTGCCCATTTTCAGTATTGCTGATGCGCTAGTAAAAGGAAGTCTGGCCCTTACGATTTTTGGGGCTGTTGGTGTTGCTGAGCCATCAATTTTAGCAATTGTGTTTTTGATGTGGGTTAGTAATGTCATGCTGCCGGCGCTTGTTGGTTATATTTGGATGCTCAAATGGCGTCCCAAACTTTTGATGTCTAAAGTATGATGGGTTTTTTGTCATTATTAGTTTTACTTTACTGTATCGTCATGCTGTTTTATGCTTTTCGATTTAAGGCTTACACGCCTCAGGATTTAGAAGATAAATCACCTCAAAACAGCTTTAGTATTATCATCCCGTTCAGAAATGAAGCGCAGCATCTTCCACAGCTTTTAAAAAGTATAAGCGCATTGAATTACCCACCGTCTTTATTTGAAATCCTTTTAATTGATGACCATTCTGAAGATGACTCCAAAGCCATTTGTGAACAATGGTTGACTAAAAATACGAGATTGAACATTTCAATATTAAAGAATCAAAATTTAGCCCAATCCCCAAAAAAGTCAGCGATTATGACGGCTCTTGAAGTTGCTGAAAAAGACTACATCTTAACCACCGATGCCGATTGTCTTTTGCCGGAAGAATGGTTGCTACATTTTGATGAGCATCTTCAAAATAATGCTTCAGATTTGGTTGCCGGGCCGGTAAGAATCATAGAAGATGCAAATTTTTGGACCAAATTTCAGGTTTTAGACATGATGAGTTTGCAGGTGATTGGTCTGGCAAGTTTTAAAACGCCTTCAGCTTTGTTTTGCAACGCCGCCAATCTTTGTTACAGGACACAAGTACTTAAAGATATTCAGGCGTTTGATAAACATAAAGACATCACTAGTGGCGATGATGTGTTTAATCTGGAAGCCTTTCAAAAGCAGGGAAAGGCCGTGAGTGCCCTTGTGCATTCAGACGCAACAGTTTGGACTAAAGCAGAAGAAGATTTTCAATCACTGACGCAGCAAAGAATCCGCTGGGCATCTAAAGCTAAATTTTACAGTAATACTCTTTTAGTGGCTTTAGGCGTATTGGTATTATTGACAAATTTAGGCTTAATCTTGAGTCTGATTTTTGGGTTTTCAAGCTTAGATTTTCAATGGTTTTGGTGGCTTTGGATGTTTAAGTTGGGTACAGATTTTTATGTGTTATATGTTGGTAATCAATTTTTCAATACGGCTCTTTGTCTTCGGGATTACCTGATGATGCTGTTGGTTTATCCTTTTGTGAGTTCATTTTTTGGATTGTGGTCTTTAAAAGGTGATTTTAGTTGGAAGGGCAGGGATTACAGGATTTGATATTTACGATTTACGATTTTGGAATTCAGATTTGGGATTTTAAGCCATATTTCAGTCGGGAATTTTTATGGGTTTTGCACTGGGCACGAAACATCCCGCGACTATGGC
>CAYMXD010000622.1:0-1707 GCA_964394095.1 uncultured Mesohalobacter sp.
TTACTCGACAGGAACTTTATAAAAGTGTCCCTAATGAAGTTTTAGCATCTATTATTAATGCACCAATCAGAGAAGAAAACAACAAGGAAATTCAAAATCAAATAGATAAATGCTTAGGAACTAGAAAAGTCGATTTGATTATTGAGGGACCACCTTGCCAAGCCTATTCATTGGTTGGCAGATCTCGGTCGAAAACTAAAATGGAAGGTGATCCAAGGAATTATCTCTTTATTCAGTATGCTGAATATTTAGAAAAGTATAAACCGAAAATGTTTGTATTTGAAAATGTATTGGGATTAAAGTCGGCTAAAGGTGGACACTATCTCGAAGAAATGGAGAGGATTTACAACAAAAAAGGCTATCAAATAAAACTGCATACCCTTGAAGCAAAAAACTTTGGAGTATTACAAAATAGAAAACGAATTGTCATTCTTGGTTGGCAAAAAAACAGAAAGGTTAATATTCCAAACTTAGAAGAAATTGCAACTGAAAGTAATTATTTAGTTAAAGATTTATTGAATGATTTGCCAGTTATAAAAGCTGGAGAGGGTGCAGACAAATTTTTGAAGTACAAAACAGAAACAACCGACTACCTCAAATCTCACGCATTACGAAATGGGATTGACATTTTAACCCAACACGTTGCACGACCGCATAGAGAACAAGACAAGGAAATTTATAAAATTGCAGTTCATAAATGGGGTAAAAAACAAGAACGCTTAAACTATAATGATTTACCCGAACGACTAAAAACACACAACAATCGCTCTTCATTTTTTGACAGATTTAAAGTAGTTGCCGCTGATTTGCCTTACTCACAAACTGTTGTTGCTCATATTGCCAAAGATGGTCATTATTATATTCATCCAGACATTAATCAGAATAGATCAATTAGTGTAAGAGAAGCAGCACGACTTCAATCCTTTACTGATGATTATTATTTTGAAGGGGAAATTAGATTTTTTTCAATAAATTTTGATCGTCCCCTTCATTCTTATACCAATCATTTTAAGAATGAAGATAAGAAAACCTTAACATTCGAGAAATCTCCGGATTATTGCATTTTAAGCAATTTAAGAATTAAGCTGCTTAAAAAACTTAACCCAAAAATTAAGATCATATTATGTTTTAGGGATCCTGTTCCTCGAGCCATCTCTCATGCAAAAATGGATTTATTAAGAAGTAAAAAGAAAGACTTCTCAGAAGTGTCTCAAGAAGAGTTTTTTAAGCACTATTTATCTTCGAAAAAAAAGTACGATTACTATAAGATACTTAAAAAGTGGAGTCATCATTTTCCTAATAATAAGATACAATTAATCGATTTTTCGGATATACAAAATGATCCAATAAAAACCTTAAGAAAGGTTTTCCAATTCCTTGGAGTAAGTTATGATAAATACTTATTTAATGCAGATATTAAACAGAAAGTAAACCCAACTAAGAATATAGATATACCTGCAAATCATATAGATTATTTAAATAAAATAATGCAAAAAGATAATAGTTGCTATCATAACTTACATAGCTTTTATTAAATATAAATTTTTAGAAAAGTCCGGTATCAACGCTTTGGTCATAGCAGGATTTGCCACATCTGTCTTCTTTTTGTCAACTGAATTACTAACTTCAAAATTCTAACAATCTATTGATTATGAGGATTGCCATTTATTCCGGAGATATACCTTCTACTTCATTTATAGAGAATTT
>CAYMXD010000623.1:0-1704 GCA_964394095.1 uncultured Mesohalobacter sp.
TGCATCACCGTATATAATAGGTATTCCATTTTTTTTCTGCTCCCTAACGGTTACCGCGTTAAGCTCCACTACCACATAAGAGATGTTCATATACTGAGCGGCTTTAACCAAATTAGACCCATTGATTCCATAACCAACAATGACTAGATGGTTTTCAACTTCATCTATTTGTGCTTTGGTTTCAACAGATTTGTTTTTTAATATATTGTCTAGAAATTTTATCCTTAAAACTCCAAAAGCAATTTTTTCAGAAAAAATGATTATGAATGGTGTAAGTAACATGGTTAATATAGATACTGACAAAAACAATTGATTGGCACTAGGTGTTAGTAAATTATATTCGATACCAACTTTTGATAAGATAAAAGCAAACTCACCGACCTGAAATAATGAAACACCTGTTATGATAACAGTTCGCGGAGGATATTTAAGAACAGCAATAGCTAAACCCGCTATTATAGATTTTACTACAAAAACCGATATTACAAGCAATATAACAATAAGTAAATTGTTTAAAAAATATGACAAATCTAAAAGCATACCTACTGAGATAAAAAACAAACTTGTAAAAAGTTCTCTAAAAGGAAGTATAGTACTAGTTGCCTGATGGCTATATTCTGACTCAGAAATGATAAGCCCTGCCAGGAAAGCCCCTAAAGCCAGTGACAATCCAGCTTCTGAAGTCAAAAAGGCAACTGCAAAGCATATCGCAAAAGTGGTCAACAAAAAAAGCTCTTTACTTTCGGTTTTGGCAATGATATGCATCAATTTTGGTACTAGATATCTGGCACTGACAATCGTAATCACTATAACTATTGATGCTTTTATTAAAAGCGATAAGATACTTGCACCTATGTTCTCAGATTGACCAGACATAATGGGAGCTAGCAACATCATCGGCACCACAATTAAATCTTGAAAAATTAAAATTGCCAATGCATTTTTACCATGTGGTGTATCGAGTTCATTCCTATCTTGAAACACTTTTAGAACAATAGCTGTGCTTGATAAAGAAAACAAAAAACCAATAAAAACTGATTCATTTAAGGGATAACCTAAACCGTAATATACAGAAGATGCGACTAAAACAGTTGCTCCAACTTGAATAGAACCCCCTACAAAAACAGTTTTTTTAATTGATAACAATTGCTTTATTGATATCTCCATACCTATGACAAAAAGCAGTAAAATGACACCAATTTCTGAAATAATTTCGACTTGTTCAACGGCCTCTATAAGGCTGAGAGCATGAGGGCCAATCAAAACACCTGTAAATAAAAACCCTAATATAGATGGAATTTTAAATCTGTTGAGTACAAATACTACAACGATAGAAAACCCCAATATAATTACTAAATCTTGAAGTAATGGTAAATGCATTGTATATATCTATTTTATCAAAAAGCTAATATATAATTAATTTAGTGATATGTTACTGAATGTTTAGTATTAAGTCGCAGTTTGTAGTCTCAAAATTTATAAAACTGTAAATCATAACATTAAGCCAAGTGTTATATGAAAGTCCCTAAATGGGTGCCGACCATATTCCAATTCATACAAATTGCAAAGAAAATATCAAAATTAAAAATTTACTATTGAAATACAATCGAGGTTATTGAGTGATTCTGCCAAAGCAGAATTGCTCTGCGCTGAGTTTATCGAAGTGTATCGAAATAACCGGTGTAATTATAGGCAATCTAACAA
>CAYMXD010000624.1:0-1702 GCA_964394095.1 uncultured Mesohalobacter sp.
AAGCAGAATTAATAATCCATTGCCACCCTTAGACGTAAAACCTTAGGGTGGTTTTTGTTTTTTTTTTTAATTTTAAATTATGAAACACCTGATTATTTTTTTACTCACCGTAACGGCCTTCGCTCAAGTTGATGTCAACGATATAGGTGAAACTGCATTTGAAGCCATAGAAATCAACGGACAGACAATTGGACAAATAAAAGCTACGAATGGGCAAAAATCGCAAATGCTGAATTTATACGGACCAGCTCTAGACTACAAGGCCTATAATTCAGGAAGGTCTATAAAATATACATATACAGATCTTTCCTTAGCTTTTTCGGCTTGGGGTACAGCATCTGCAACACCTGAACTAGGTAGCTTTGAAATCACAGGACCATCTACAACCATCACAATTGGTAATATAGAATTTTCTGTTGGTGATAATATATCAGTGTTGTCCACGCTTAATTTAGTTGAAAACAGCGGCGGAAATTATGTTCCGGGCATTGAGGAATACTTAATAGCACCTTGTGAGAAATGTAACCATTTTATATACATTACGTTTAATACGTCCAGTCAACTCATAACAGAAGTTGGTTATTTAGAATTAACCTAAACACTAAAACCACCTCAATATTTTCATTTTGGGGTGGTTTAAAATTTATAGAGAAAATAGCATTACAGTTGAAATCAACATTTATCTTTAGTACAGAAATAGGGGTAAACATGCTGATAACCATTAATGCCTATTCTTCTCCTCTATCCACAGCGACATAAATTTTGTGCTGCGGTGATGGTGGTGTTTGAGCAATTCACCTACGATGTTTTGTTGTCGTATGGAGTCGAGATGTTCTAGCCTTTCAGTTAATGTGTCTTGAAAATGTTTAGAATAAGTATCTATGTCAAAATTCTTCCTTAGAATTTCAAAACCTTGTTGTTGTTTTAACGTCCAAAGGTTTTCATCCTGGTATAATTCTATTGCTTTTTTCGCAAAAACCTCAACGTCTTCAGCAACACATCCCGGCCAGTGTTCTGCTGAGCTAATGCCTTCTGCTCCAATTGGTGTCGTCACCGATGGCGTTCCCGCCCTCATGGCGTCCAAACATTTTCCTTTGAGGCCTGCGCCAAATCTTAATGGTGCTAGCATTAGCTTGTAAGATGACATGGTGGTCAACACGTCCTCTGCCCTGCCCTTAAAAATGACGCCTTTTTGCGGCTGATGCAATTGCCTAACCTGATCCGGCAGATAAGCGCCATAGATATGCCATTGGATGTCTTTTAGCGTTGTTCTGATATGTGGCCAAATATTTTTGTACAGATACATCACCATGTCTAAGTTAGGTTTATGTTTAAAATTGCCTATACTCATAAAGTGGCTACGCGCTGAAAAACCTGAGTTAACAAGTGATGAAAGCGATTTGGTATCGTAAACGAAGGGTAAATAAAACAATAAATTTTCGGGAATATTGTAGTCGTTTTTCAGAATATCAATTTCAGCTTGTGAAATCATAAGAGTTAAATCACAGCGGTAAATGGCTGCTAATTCTCGTTTAGTTTTCTCAGAAACTTTTACTGGATTTTCAGCTTGAGACGTCACTTTCAAAGCTTGTTCTCTAGCTTCTCTCAAAAAGTGCAAATCTTCTGTGTCTAAAACTTTTAGTGCATCAGGGCAACTTTCATCGATACGCCAGCCAAACTGTTCCTCTGTGATAAAACGATC
>CAYMXD010000625.1:0-206 GCA_964394095.1 uncultured Mesohalobacter sp.
CGGCTGCTTCACCGTCCAGCATAGCCTGTCGTTCCATGGCGTACATTCTATTCCCATTAGACTGATCTGAAACGTAATAACCATCACTCCAGACTGATAGTTTTTGATAATCTGTAATGGTATTAATTGTATAAACATTCCAACCTGCTGTCACCGGATCCGGCCCATCGGAAACTGCTATTTGCGCGCCACCTCCAAGGAAGGTG
>CAYMXD010000625.1:216-1702 GCA_964394095.1 uncultured Mesohalobacter sp.
CTTCCAGGGTTTGGGTTTGATGCAGAGGTAGCCACAGGATCATAAGAGACGGTTAAATCACAACAGCCGCCGGAAGGGAAAATCGCGGGGTTTGGCGCAGTTTGTCCAACCAAGGTATTACCGTCTTTATCGTAAATTGCAAAGCCTGTATTGAACACTACAAACACATGATTTGGCCCAACAGCTAAAGAGGGGTCTGTAGGCATTGAATTCGAAAACGCACCGGTCCACACAAGCTCAGCTGATTTGCCCGGTATGTTTTGACTCAGTCTATGAGTATTTTTAGATAATATGTCGGCTTGACGTCCTTTACCGGGAATAATTTTTCTTTTAATCTTGTAAGATCGGCCATCCTGAGCCTCTCTGGGTGGCTTTAGGGTTGATGGTTCTAATTCATCCATTTTAGAAGCAAGTGAGGGGACGTAAGTTAAAGTATCTGCAGTACCGATATAAACAGGCCCATATTCTTTATCTTGTGCGTTTAGGTTTACAATTGAAGCAAAAAGTAAAAGATAAAGTATTTTAAAATTCAAATTCATTTAATTTATTAGTTTATCGTGAGGAAAGTTTGGTTATAAAATTAACAACTTAAATTTAAAAGAAGTTGAAATACCCTTCCTAATTTCTCATTTTCAAAAATACTTAGATATAAGCATCTACTATTCTGCGGATTGCATAATGAAATAATTGAATTGAATATCAACTCAAACACGTATTAATTCGTATTTTAGACGTATTTACATTCAGTATGAAACCATTAAAAACAATTTTTGTTCTGCTTTTCCTTTATTTGCTATCCTGTAATAGTTCAAAAGCTCCAAAAAGTAATCCTGTAGAAACAACAGATAAAGAAATGATTGCCAATGATTTTAAGAAAGGAGTGATTAAAGTCTCTGACAAAAAAGAAGACTGTCCTTTTGTTATTGAAATACAAAACAATACAGATTCCTATTTTTATGACCCTGTCGATTTACCGGATAAGTTTAAAAAAGATAATTTAGCTGTATGGGTTAAATTCACCTTATCAAGAAGGCTTCAAAGGTGTCCTAAAGCGATACCTGTTCTACTAAATGATGAAATACACTTACGAAATTAAATTGATTCAATTTTATTGAATTCATTACTGCTTTTAATTATGAAAACTACCAATCGGACTACCATCTGGGATTTTGGGCGAAGGCAAGACTTCAAAATTTTCAGGCTCATCCATAAATTGTTCTATACGGTAATACATCTCTCTGTTGATATTAGAATCTTCCTTAAGCAACTCAGTTTTTAATTCTAACAAAGTAGCGTTAGCGATGGCTTTAACCTGTGAGATACTTCGTTTACTAGCCGATAAATTCATCAGATGCTTCAACACATTAAAATTAACAGTATTTTGAATTTCAGCTAAATAATCGGATTTCATTTGCTTGGCGAAAGTGTTTTGTACCAACTCGTCTAGGATATCTTTAAGACCTAAAGCAGAAGGCTCAATCGACTT
>CAYMXD010000626.1:0-1701 GCA_964394095.1 uncultured Mesohalobacter sp.
ACACTTTACACTTTACACTTTACACTTTACACTTTACACTTTACACTTTACACTTAATACTATGGAAACATTAGTCATGATACCCATAACCCTTTAGCTTTCTTTCATCCTGTCTCCAGTCTTTATCTATCTTAACGTACAGATCCAGAAATATCTTCTTTTGAAAAAACTTTTCTAAATCTCTTCTCGCCTCTCTACCAATTCTGTTTAAAGCCTTTCCCTGGTGACCTATGATAATTCCTTTTTGCGTTCTTCGTTCTACTATGATGGTTGTATAAATATTTATGATGTGGTCCAATTCTTCAAAGGCTTCAGTCTGCACTTCTACACTGTAAGGGACTTCTTTTTTGTAGTGCATTAGTATCTTTTCTCGAATAACTTCATTGACGAAAAAACGTTCGGGCTTATCAGTCAAACTATCTTTGGGATAATAAGCTGGTGATTGGGGTAAGTGTTCAAGTATTTTGGTAAAGACTTCTTCCACGCCAAAATTCCTTAAAGCCGATATGGCATAAATTTCGGCTTGGGGGATTTGTTTAGACCAAGTTTCAACGGCTTCGGCTACTTGAGAAGATTCACCATTATCAATTTTATTGATTAATAACAAAATAGGTTTATCTGTTTTGAGTAATTGGTTGAATAAATCTTCATTTTTAGGAGATTTTTCTCCTATCTCAATCATGTAAATTAAAACATCTGCATCTTCTATTGCAGAAGATACAAAATTCATCATTGCATTTTGAAGCTCATAAGCAGGCTTTATAATTCCTGGCGTATCGCTAAAAATGACTTGAAAATCATCGCCATTTACAATGCCTAATATTCTATGACGTGTAGTTTGCGCTTTTGAAGTGATGATTGATAAGTTTTCACCTACCAAAGCATTCATCAATGTAGATTTACCAACGTTTGGGTTTCCTATAATGTTTACAAATCCAGCTTTGTGTGTATTCATGTCTATTGTTGAGGTCCGTATATGTTTTCATAAAGATCCTTGTAAATGGCTTTAACTTCTCTTCTTTTCAGTTTCATAGTAGGTGTGAGATGACCATCGTCTATGCTCCATTCATCCGGCGTTAATTCAAATTTTTTAACCTTTTCCCATTTGCCAAAAGCTTCATTATAATGATCTACTTCTTCCTGATAGCGGTCTATGACAACTTGCTGAGAGACCAAGTCTTTTCTGTTTTTGTATGTTATATTATGGCGATGTGCCCATTCTTCCAAAAATTCAAAGTTAGGTTGAATAAAAGCAGCCGGCATTTTTTGGCCTTCACCTATAACCATGATCTGCTCCATAAATCGGGATTGTTTCATTTTATTTTCAATAAGTTGAGGTGCGATGTATTTACCGCCAGAAGTTTTAAACATCTCTTTTTTACGATCGGTAATTTTTAAAAAACCCTCGGTATCTATCTCCCCGATGTCACCCGTATGAAAATATCCATTTTTTAGGACTTCATCTGTTTTTACTTTGTCTTTATAGTAACCCATCATCACTTGAGGTCCTTTCACTAATATTTCTCCATCATCAGCAATTTTTATTTCTGTTTCCGGTATTGGTTTGCCAACGGTTCCAATTTTAAAGCCTTTGTTTCTTTCATCATTTACACAGACCACAGGTGAAGTTTCTGTTAAGCCATACCCTTCCATCACTTTCATATTAGCCGCATTAAATATTCTGGCTAATCTTGGTTGTAG
>CAYMXD010000627.1:0-1685 GCA_964394095.1 uncultured Mesohalobacter sp.
TCATCAAATGTCCATAGTTGCACATTTTTAAGAGCATAACCTTAAGGCTGAAGGCTGAAGGCCTTATATGTTTATAGTAAAAAACAAAGCATTATTTATCGACCCAGAATGGGTCGTATAATTTAGTTGAGGTATTTTAATACTTTCAAATGCTTTTACCACTTAAAAACATCTATAAGATCATAAGTTGAAGTTGAAAATGGGGGAATATCCAGTTAAGCATAAAATGATTATAAGCTTGATTTTCCTTAGAGAACTTTGTGCAAAACTTGGCGAACTTTGTGGTAAAAACCATTAAAGCATTAAGAAAATTAAGTCAAGGTATTTCTGTAAAATTCTACCACAAGAAACATTCAAAAACTTGTGAGGAAAAACATTTTCAAATCAGCACATTTTAAAATTTTCAAATTATAAAGACTACTCCAAGTATTTTGAAAATAAAAAATTAAGAATCTGCGACTTAATTCACCTTAACTTCTTAATGTTAGAAATATTCATGAGCATGATTTCCCTTAGCAATCTTTGTGCTAAACTTGGCGAACTTTGCGGTAAAAAAACATTAAGGCATTAAGAAAATTAAGCATTTGTAACCTAATGAAGCTTAGCTTTTTAATGTTAAAAAATAATTATAAACTTGATTTTCCTTGGAGAACTTTGTGCAAAACTTTGCGACCTTTGTGGTTAAAACATTAGAGCAATAAGAAAATTAAGACAGGTATTTCTACGAAACTCTATTACAAGAAACATTCAAAAGCTTGTTAGGATAAACATTTTCAAATCAACACATTTTCAAACTTTCAAATTATCAAATTGCTCCATTTTCAAATTAGCACATTTTCAAATTTTCAAATTGATAAATTGCTACATTAAAACTCACCCTTTCCAAGAATCTCGCAAACCCACCGTCATATTAAAAACCAATTCTGAAGGTAAAGATGTTTTGTCCACACAGAAATAGCCGATTCGCTGAAATTGATAATGCTCTAAAACATTGGCATCTTTCAAACTCGGCTCTAAATAGCCTGTGATGACTTGGTGCGAGTTGGGATTGACGTGCTCAAGAAAATCCACATCTTTATCTTTCGTAGGATTTTCAACCATAAACAAACGGTCGTATAAGTTGATTTTTGCCGGAACAGCATGTTTAATAGACACCCAATGCAAAGTGCCTTTCACTTTTCGTTTTGAAGCTTCTGTGCCACTACCGCTTTGTGAATCCTCATCGTAAGTGCAATACACTTCTGTGATATTGCCATCTTCATCTTTTACACAACTTTCAGCTTTGATAATGTAAGCGCCTTTTAAACGAACTTCTTTACCTAATTTTAGTCTGAAAAATTTTCGGTTGGCTTCTTCTCTAAAGTCTTCTTTTTCAATATATAATTCTCTTGAAAAAGGGACTTCCCTCGTTCCTGCGGACTCATCCTCGGGGTTGTTTTCGGTTTCAAGCCATTCTTCTTTGTCTTCCGGGTAATTGGTAATGACGACTTTCAACGGATCTAAAACGCCCATGACACGAGGGGCTTTTTTATTCAAATCTTCACGTACACAAAATTCCAGGTGTGAAAAATTTACCGTGTTTTCACGTTTTCCAATACCGATAGACTCCGCAAAATTGACAATGGAATCGGGGGTATAACCACGACGTTTCATGGCAGAAATGGTTGGCATCCGGGGGTCATCCC
>CAYMXD010000628.1:0-1680 GCA_964394095.1 uncultured Mesohalobacter sp.
AATCTCGATACAATTATTTATTTCGCCCTTTTGGAGGTCAAAATAAATAATCACTTTTAACAGTTTATGGGCTCTTTCAAGGTTGCTTGTTTTCCAAAGAAATTTTTATACCTGAAATTAATTTTATAAATGTAAATTTGTAAGCCTAATCCTATTTACCCATGAAATACAGCTTTATATTTTTTCTCGTTTTTGTAAGTCAGATTAAGGCCCAGAACATTCTACCCGAGCGTGAACGTGCCGAAGTGGTCAACGATATTTTAAAAGACCGTTTCAATAATCTGCTGCCCGAACTGATGGATAACACCGGTTTTGATATGTGGATTTTGATTTCACGGGAATATAACGAAGACCCGGTTTTAAAGACCATGCTGCCCGCAACTTGGTTAAATGCCAGACGACGAACGATTTTAGTCTTTTATAGAGACAAGGCTAAAAACACCATCGAAAAACTGGCCGTGGCGCGATACAATTTTGGCGAGAACATCGTGTCGGCCTGGGATAAGGAGAAAGAACCCAATCAATGGAAGCGATTGATGCAAATCATCGAAGAAAGACAGCCCGAATCCATCGGATTGAATTATTCTGAAGCTTTCAATATTTGTGATGGCATTGTAAGAACAGATTACGAGGCGTTTATGGATTATTTGCCTAAAGCTTACAAGTCTAAAGTAAAATCTGCCGAAAAACTGGCCATCAGCTGGATAGAAACCCGAACTGAAAGAGAAATGGTAATTTACGACCAACTCGTGGCCATTACCCATAACATTATTGCCGAAGCTTTTTCAACCCAAACCATCACGCCCGGAGTAACCACAACAACAGACGTAGAGTGGTGGATGCGAGATAAAGTAACATCGCTAGGTCTGGATACTTGGTTTCACCCAACCGTGGATGTTCAACGAACTGCGGAGGAGCTTCGAGGCCATTTGTATGCGTTTTCAGACCGGCCAGAAGATACGGTGATATTACCCGGTGATTTGCTGCACTGCGACTTTGGGATTACTTATTTGCGTTTAAATACCGATTGCCAAGAGTTGGCTTATGTGCTAAAACCAGACGAAACCGATGTTCCAGACTTTTTGGTCAATGCCTTAAAAGAAGGTAATCGCGTTCAGGATATTTTCACGTCGAACTTTAAAACCGGTAGAACAGGCAATGACATTTTGAAAGCCTCATTAGAGCAAGGCAAAGCTGAAGGTTACAGACCTACCATCTACACCCATCCATTAGGCACTTATGGCCATTCGGCCGGAACCACGCTAGGCATGTGGGATGCCCAAGATGGCGTTCCGGTAACCGGCGATTATCCATTACAGGAAAACACAGTTTACGCCATAGAGCTTAACACCAAAGTTTACATCCAAGAATGGAAAACGGACATAAGAGTTATGCTTGAAGAAGCCGGCTTCTGGAGCAAAGACGGATTCCGCTATGTCAATGGCAGACAAACAGAGATTATTCCTGTGGGGAAGTAGGTTATGAATGATTTACCCTCAGGTCGAGCCTCTGAAAATTTAGAAATTTTATGTAATTAGTTGTGACGTTTAAAAAGTAAGTTTGTTGTCAGATCGAGCCTGCCTCGCCGGCAAAGGCAGGTGTAATGACAAGCATTGTCAGGATGAAATATTTCACCGTCAGGTCGAGTGATTTCGAGGCACGAGAAATCGTATCGAGACC
>CAYMXD010000629.1:0-1677 GCA_964394095.1 uncultured Mesohalobacter sp.
AGTCAAATTTTGGTATAAGTCAGTTGCAAAAACCGGACAAGATATATCTTGAAAACACCAATTTGATGTATCTGCTCGGAGAATCCCAGACCAATAGCGGTAATCTTCGAGAAACATTCTTTGTCAATCAATTGAAATACAGACACCAGGTGGCTTATGCCGAAAAGGGCGATTTTTTAGTCGATGATACCTATACGTTTGAGGTTGGTGGGAAAGACAAAGCTCAACATCAAATTCAGAATATCAAAAACGCCTATATTGCTTCAGATGGTATTATTTATGGCTATCAAAACAAAATACCCTTGTGGTTGTTTGGGTTTTTGTATTAATAACCTTGCGCTTGTTGTCGTAACATATCAAATAGTAAACGGTTATCATGACTTACAATAAAAATGCACTGTTTTCCTGTTTTATATTCAAGGATCAAAGCTTTACCCGATTTTGGACAAAAAATGAGGTTGCCCTGATAGTCATATTTAAAAAGCGTTCCTTTTAAGTACCAAGGGATGGACTTCTCTTTAAAGTCATTTAATTCTAATTCCGACAATTGAATTGTTTTTGTAAACAAACCCATTATGCCCAAAATGAGTTGTATTTGATTATCGTAAATAACGATTTTTAATTTGAAAATATTGACAAAGATCAAAGTTATAAGCAGGAAAGGAATAACAAGCCCTATTGAACCACCGGTAAAAATTATAACGACAAGCATAGAAATAAGTATTGTGGCTACCGGAATAGACACATAGTAATTATAGATTGTTTCCTTATACACCGAATCTGTCATCAAAATTTATGATTAGTTGAACCTGTTTTATTAATCATGGAATAATTCGTCATTTTTTTCACCTTCTCCGTACAGGGAATCTTGGTTTGTTGTAATGAAGAATTCAAAGTGTTACGATTTACGTTTATACACATATCTATTAATCCGCTAAATCAAATACAATGTCTATATTGGTTTTGACTTTTTTAGCTTGTTTTTGAGAAAGTTGACCGATTTTTTCAATTAACCGCTTATTGTCAATGGCTCTTATCTGGTCAATCATGATGTCAGAGGCTTTGTCTAAAGAGCTGGTATTATGATCAACATGAACTCTTAAGATATCAGCTTCTAATTGTACGTTTGTAGTTAATGGACATATTAACGTAGAAGGATGATTAAGTTTGTTTAATATATCAGATTGTACAACCAAAACAGGTCTTTTTTTACCCGGCTCAGTGCCAATTCTGGGATTTAAATCAGCTAACCAAATTTCAAATTGCCTAATTTTCATAGTCCATTTTTTCAAACTCTTTCAAAACAGCCATTGAATCTTCTCTAACCAATCGAGACTCTATTTGCAGTTTCTCTTCGATGAGTTTTTGGCGTTGTAATTTATTGTAATATTTAAGTGCTTCATTAATGTATCTGTTTCTTGGCTTTTTTAGTTTTTCAAGTATTTTTTCAGTTTCGCCAAAAATGTCATTATCTAATTTAAGAGAGAGGGTTTTCATACTTTTTTATGTCAAATATACTATTTTAAGAAATAAAGTATATACTTTTAGTATGTTTTTTTAAATTTGAATTTAAAGGAATGCCCGGCATGTTTTTGCAGCTCATAATGCTGATATTAATATTGCTTTTATATAACTTTAGACAACATAACTATTTATTTAATAGTGCAAAGATTTGAG
>CAYMXD010000630.1:0-1675 GCA_964394095.1 uncultured Mesohalobacter sp.
CTTCTAAATTCATAGTCTAAATATACAAATAATAGCTGAAATAAACTAGAGCCAACAAATGGCTTAACGTACTGATTTACATGTATTTGAATATTTTAGATGTTTTCAAAAAAAATGCAATTTATAGAGTCAAATGTTATTTGAATTGGAATATTGTCGGCGACCATTTAGGAACTTTCATATAACACTTGGTTTAATGTTCTGATTTACAGTGTTTTGATATTTCTGTTAGTTTGCTTGTAACTACACCGGTTATTTCGATACACTTCGATAAACTCAGTGCAGCGCAATTCTGCTTAAGCAGAATCACTCAATAACCTCGATTGAACTTCAATAGTAAATTTTTAATTTTGATATTTTCTTTGCATGTTATTTGAATTGGAATATGGTCGGCGACCACTAAGCTTAATTTATATAATACATTTAGACAAGTCTACCGAAAGCATGAAGTTTAGGAAAATTAAGTTTTCTTACCTTTGAAAATAGCTAATATAAAAACTGAACAAATTTTCGTAGAGAAAGTATACCTCCGTGTCCCCTGTGCCACGGCCCTCGGCTGGCAGGTCTGTGGTGAATTTTGATAATCTTAATGCCTTAGTGTTTTAAAAATCAAACGCTTTTAAATTCCCAATATTTAAAGCCATCTTATTAAAAAAGTTGGCAGTAATGGTAGAAAAGAATTATTAAAAGGATATGAATATATATTAAAGCAATAAATTTGTATTAAATCATAATAGATAATGGAAAACCAATTTGCTGATATTGTAAGACTGATTAAAAAATCTAAAGCAAATGCTTTAAAATTAGTAAATGCTGAACTAATTACACTTTATTGGAATATTGGTGAATACATCAGTAATAAAATTGAACAATCTGAATGGGGAGATTCAGTAGTGCCTGAATTAGCAAAATACATTCAACAAAAAGAACCTGAAATAAAAGGCTTCTCCGACAAAAATATTTGGAGAATGAAACAATTTTATGAAACATACAAGAATTTTCCAAAACTCTCAACACTGTTGAGAGAAATTAGCTGGTCTCACAATTTGGCTATTTTTTCTAGATGCAAGTCAATAGAAGAGAGAGAATTTTATCTAAAGATAACTAAACAAGAAGGTTATAGTTTTCGTGAACTTGATAGACAAATATCATCGAGTCTCTATGAACGAACAATGATTGGAAATTCAAAACTCTCAACAGCGTTGAGAGAAAATGATAAAAACTTAATGAACACATTCAAAGATAGTTACATTTTTGAGTTTTTAAATTTACCCGAGCAACATAGTGAAAAAGATTTACAACGTGAACTTCTTCAACAAATGAAAAAGTTTATTCTTGAACTTGGAAAAGACTTCTTATTTATAGATGATGAATATAAATTACAAGTAGGAAGTAGTGATTTCTATATTGACTTACTTTTCTATCATCGTGGATTACAATGTATAGTTGCATTTGAACTTAAAACGGATAAATTTAAACCTGAACATCTAGGACAATTAAATTTCTATTTGGAAGCATTAGACAGAGATATTAAAAAAGAGAATGAAAATCCGAGTATAGGAATCTTGTTGTGTAAAGATAAAGACAGTGAAGTTGTTGAATACGCATTAAGTCGAAGTCTCTCACCAACTATGGTTTCAGATTATAAAACTCAACTTCCTGACAAAAAAATATT
>CAYMXD010000631.1:0-1664 GCA_964394095.1 uncultured Mesohalobacter sp.
GTTCTTGAAGAATCGGTTGAGCAACACGCAAGGATGTGTATGGAAAATTCTGAGGATGTTTTTGATGCTCGTATACTCGCACGTGAATTAAAGGAAGATATAATAGACCGCATTAAACAATACTCTAAATGTATAATTAGAAATACAAAGAACTACAGAGATTGGCTGTACGAAGATTATACCAGAAAATTGAGATCTAAAATTAATGAGCTTTACATGGATTAATTAGAGTATTCCAAAAATTAATAAGCCGTATATAAGAAAACGTACAAACCTCAGTAATCCAAATGCTAGAAAATTTCCAAAAGGAAATTTTATAATCCCTGCCGCAATACTCGATATGGCAAAAGGCAAGGGGAGAAGTGCACCAGCGATAATTAATAAACCTCCCCATTTTCTCATGTTTTTGATGTGCTTGGCCATTTTGACTTCAAGGTACACAAAAACTTTAGGAATATTTGCTATACCACGTCCAAAGAAATAAGATATTACCCCTCCTAGGTAAGATAATACAGATAAAATACTTAGAAAAATCCATGGATAAGTATTTTTATCACACCATGCTATAAAAATTTCCGGAGGTATGAGTCCTAGAATTGATTCTGAGGCAAAAAATACGGCAAAGACACCAATTGGCGGAAAGTTTTCTGTAACATAAATAAGTATATCATTTATATCAATTACAAAAAAGTGAATTCCTAAAATAACAGCAATAAAGATAAGAATAGGTGGGGTAGCCTTAAGTAAACTCCTACCAATAAAATTGTAGAACCCTGTGTAGGTATAGTATTGGTGTAGTAATTTCCATCTCGGCTTTTTTTGATGTTTAGTATTTGTATTAGACATAAATAATATAAGTAGGAAATTGGGTATTTGTTATCCCTAAATTTCTGCAAAAATAATATAAAACTCTATTTAGATTTTAAGTTTTAAAATTACTTAAGAGATAAATAACATTAGGCTAATATTTAACCTATTTAAGTATTGTGAAAAATTAAAAAAAGGAGGAATGAAAAATCCATTGACTATGAAGTTATCTGATTCACAGCCAATGGATTAAAAAAATTAATTAGCAGGTTGATGCTGGATATCAATAACCAACTCATTAGATTCTTTGTCAAAATCCATTTTAATGTGGTCTCCTTCATTGATGTCAGAATTTACTATTTTTTCGGCTAAAGCATCTTCAATGTATTTTTGTATAGCTCTGTTTAGCGGTCGAGCTCCATATTGTTTGTCAAATCCTTTTTCAGCTATATATTTTTTAGCTTCATCAGATAATTCAAACTTATAGCCCATTTCATTTATGCGTTTAAAGAGTTTGGTCAATTCAATATCAATTATCTTAAAGATATCGTCCTGCTCAAGTGCATTAAAAATCACAACATCATCAATTCTGTTTAGAAATTCTGGTGCAAATGCTTTTTTAAGTGCACCTTCTATAATTTTTCTAGTGTTGGCATCGGCCTGATCTTTTCTAGCTTTGGTGCCAAAACCTACACCCTGACCAAAATCTTTGATCTTTCTTGCGCCAATGTTGGATGTCATTATAATTATGGTATTTCTAAAATCAATCTTTCGGCCCAAACTGTCGGTAATATATCCGTCGTCTAAGACCTGAAGTAGCATATTGAATACATCGGGGTGAGCTTTTTCTACTTCAT
>CAYMXD010000632.1:0-1664 GCA_964394095.1 uncultured Mesohalobacter sp.
CGACCTCTACAAAAACAATGAGCAAATTATTCGAAAAGGAGAAGCTGAAGTAAATAGTGCAGCACCAAAAAATATAAAGGCTAGATATTGTATTTTTTTGGTTTTGGTAGATATAATACCCCCTAAATAATAACCTGTTGCCAGAGAGAAGAGTGTGACTCCCAATACAGAAGACCAAACATACAATGACGCACCATAAAAAGGCGCAATGATTTTTGCGCCCAAAAGTTCAGTAATCATAACACATGCACCTTCAATAAAAGCTATGAGATAAAATAAATATGGAAATTTGGGATTTTCAGTTTTTGTAGCCATTTTTAATCAATTGTTTTAAGTAAAAGTATTTAATATTATTAATTCTTCACTATTAAAACAATAGTGTGTTTATAATAAATAAGTTCCTGAAGTGTCATCATGAACGCAGCCAAATGCTCACTTTTTCACCTCGACCATAGCGCCTGTCTTGTATCCTTCAATAAATTAAGAACAGTCTCCGTAGAAAGGCTTAATATGCCACAATTCTTAGTATCGGATTAATGTTCATTTCTTAATATTATTATTGAAAATAAAATCATGATGCTTACTTGTTTTAGAAAAGAAATATATATTTAAGCTTAAAATAATTAATTAAAAATTATGAATTAAATGCATGAATATATTGATTTACGTTTAAAAATATATAATGATAAGCCTTGACGATTTATTAAAAAATTGATAAAAAATTAATTTGACATATGTGATTTAAAATGATTATACCACGTATTTAATATTTTAATATAACATAGCAATGCTAAATAAAATATATCAAATTATGCATATACTGATAGTAGAAGACCATCCCATAACCGCCTTAGGTGTAAAGATGATTCTTTTAGAAGCCTTTGAAAAACCTGATATTAAAATTGCCAATAATGGCAAGGATGCATTAAATTTTATTAAACACAATAGTTTTGATGTTGTTATATTAGATATTGTTTTGCCTAATACTGACACTCAGGGCTTAATTTCAAATTTAAAACGAATTAGCAAAAAAACTGAAATTTTAATTCTTTCTAACAGTGAGGCTAAATTATATGCTATGCCTTATATATCAATGGGAGCATCAGGCTATCTCAATAAATCTTGTCTAGAAGAAGAATTGGTTTTAGCCGTAAAGCTTGTTTTGGCGGGGCAAATGTATATCTCTAAAGAAGCTTTACAAATGAGTATGGATGATAAACATGGACTACAAGAAGGCGTTAAGTCAATTTCAAATTTGCTAAGCAATAAAGAGCTTGAAGCGTTTACACACCTTGTTAATGGGGAACGTATAAAAGATATCAGTAGAATTATGAATGTACATCAAAGTACAGCCTCAACTCTTAAAAAACGAATTTTTGATAAACTAGGTGTAGATAATTTAATAGAATTAAAAAAGTATGCTGATCAATATGCGTTTGAATAAAATTAATTATTTTTCAGTATGCATTTTTTCTTTTTTATTTATAAAGTCTTTCCATTGTTTAAGTCAAAATACAAATGTAAGTTTTAAAGAGGTATTTGAGTTATCTAGAACTCATGAAGTCTATAATGTAGATATATCAAACACAGGTATCAATAGCATACAAGATATATCTAAACTTTTAACAAAAGACAACTGGGAAGTATCAGACTTAACCCATGTT
>CAYMXD010000633.1:0-1662 GCA_964394095.1 uncultured Mesohalobacter sp.
TTAAGATCCTTCTTAAATCTTGTTGTTGACTCAAGGTAAAACATGACTTATAATTCTTCAAGCCATTGGTCTAAATTCTCTATTCTTTCTAATTGGGTATTTTGAGCTTCATTAATAGCTTTTTTCGTAGTTTCATTAGGAATAAAGCCAACATCTTGATATAGCAAATTTTCAATATAATTGTTTAGACTCCTATTGTCAGCTTTAGCCTTTTCTTTTAAAGCTTTTAAAAGGTCTTTATGTAGTCTGACCGCAGTTTGAACTTTTGTTGACATAATTGAAATATAACATTGTGTTATACAAATGTATTCATAAATAAAGTAATGTGGAAAAAGTTTACAAAAAATGTTTTCGAAAAAGTTAGGCTGAGTTTTATTCAATTATCAAGTACCTCTGTGTACTTTGTGTAAACTTTGTTCCCTTTGTGGTTAAAAAAACATCTGAACTAAGAACAACATCAAAATCGCCACTACACCTTGTACAAAAGTTGCCGCGGAATGACTCTTTAGGGTGGTTTTAGTATCCATTCCGGAAAACCGAGACACCACCCAAAAATAACTGTCGTTAATGTGAGAAACCGTCATTGCTCCTGCTCCTATGGTTAATACCGAAAGCGCCCTTGACATACTGCTCTCCAGACCCAAAGAATTCATCATCGGGGCGATAATAGTTGCAGCCGTAATAATAGCCACCGTTGAAGAGCCTTGAGCTGTTTTGAGTATTGCTGCCAATATAAAGGGTAAAAATATACCTACTTCTAATCCGGAAAAATCCGTTTCAATAATTTCCCCTAAATTTCCGGAGCGAAGAATACTGCCAAATGCCCCACCAGCTCCGGTAATCAATATGATCTCACCTGCTTCTTTTAGCGAAGCCGATACCCAGGATAAACGTTCTTTTACAGGTGTTTTTTTATCCACCAGTTGAACCGCAAACAAAACACCCACAAATAAAGCCGTTAACGGGTGACCTATAAATAAAATGATATCAAAAAACAATCCTTCTCCAAAAGGATGGGTTGGGTATGTGGCCACAGACCTCAATCCAATGAGAATTATAGGAACAATTATTGGTAAAATCACCGAAAATATATTAGAATTTCCTTCAATAGATTCCTGGTTATCTGAGGAGGATTCAGCATTTGAAACTTTAAGCTTTGAACCAAAATTGTCCGTCCAGCCGGCGGATTTTTTAGCCCACAAATATCCTATTAAAGCTGTAGGTATGGCTATGACCAATCCTAAGAGTATCACCAGTCCTAAATCAGCTTCAAGCGCCGCAGCCGCCGCTAAAGGACCTGGTGTTGGCGGAATAAAGACATGCGACACATAAAGTCCGGTTGATAGGGCGACGACAAAAACAATTAGGGGAATACCCGTTTTCTTGCTCAAAGCTTTGTTTAATGAAGACAGAATGATAAAAGCAGAATCGCAGAATACCGGAATGGACACTAAAACTCCGGTGAGGTTCATGGCTAAAGGCGATTGTTTTTCGCCTATAATCTTGAGAATATATTTTGCAATAGCCGTGGTGCCTCCTGATTTTTCCAGAAATGTGCCAATAACAGCACCAAATGCAATGATAATTCCAATCCCGGATAGCGTATTTCCAAAGCCTTGACTTATGTTATCAAGTATAAATTCTCCATCAAAACCCATGGCA
>CAYMXD010000634.1:0-1659 GCA_964394095.1 uncultured Mesohalobacter sp.
ATGCCAGGTAGGACAAATCAGGAATAACCTGGAATTTGGTTTTTGAGATATAAATGATTTAATAAAAGTCAACATTATTTTTTATGCAAACTTGTAAAATATAATTCATTTAATTACATTTATATTTTATATTTAAAACATAAAATATTATTATGAATTATACATTACATCAACTGCAAGTGTTTGTAAAAGTGGCTGAACTCAAAAGTGTAACAAAAGCCTCAGAAGCACTTCACTTATCTCAACCTGCTGTGTCGATTCAACTTCGAAATCTTCAAGATCAGTTTGAAATCCCCCTCGTAGAAGTTATAGGCAGGAAAATATATATTACAGAATTTGGTGAAGAGATTGTAAAATCATCCAAAAAAATTTTAAAAGAGGTAAACGATATCAACTATAAAACTTTAGCGTTTAAAGGGCAATTGGTTGGAGAACTCAAAATTTCAGTAGTATCGACTGGTAAGTATGTAATGCCATACTTTCTAAATGAATTTGTACATGAACATCCGGGAATAGACCTTAATATGGATGTTACCAACAAACTCAAGGTCATAAAATCTTTAGAAGATAATAAAGTAGATTTTGCATTAGTTTCTACCTTACCAGATAACATAGACGTAAAAAGAGAGCCTCTTATGCCAAACACACTCGTTTGGGTCTCTAATAAGGACTATGATTTCAAGTTCAAAAATAATGTCAATGCTTTAAAAAAAACACCCCTAATTTTCAGAGAATATGGTTCTGCGACGAGACAAGCAATGGAAACCTATATAAAAGCCAATGACTTTCCTTTTGGTAAGCGCTTAAAGCTAACTTCTAATGAAGCTGTAAAACAAGCTGTAATCGCAGGTTTAGGGGTTTCGCTCATGCCGGTAATTGGCTTAAAAAATTCACTATCAGCCAATATAGTGAAGGTCGTGCCTGTAAAGTCGTGTCCTATCACTACAGAATGGAATTTAATTTGGTTAAAAAATAAAAAACTATCTCCAGTTGCTAAGGCTTATCTGGAATTTGTCAAATCTGAAAAGCACAACCTTATAGAGAAAAATTTTTCTTGGTTTGAGCATTATATAAAAAGTTTATAAAATCTATAACATCCTTTTGGGAGTGATTCTATGGTAATATGAATAACTATTATCCCTTAATAAGTGATGTTGAGTAAAGAAGTATTAATAAATGTAATACATAAGATATTTAATATTTATATTTTTTTATTAAAAATAACCTCATCTTTGTTCAGAGAAGATTTAATATAAAACGATAAAACAATTTGTATGAAAAATATTGAGCAAAGTGTAAAGTTGGTAGATGGAGAATTTACTCCAGTCCAAGCGGTAGACATTATAACATCACTAATAAAACAAAAGGTCAATTTCCATAAAGTAGAAGGTCTTCAAAACTGGATGGGCGATCATGATTCTGATTCAAAGCCCATAAATAATAGGATACAGGAATTACAGAATGCCGAAAAAACGGCCAAAGAATTCATCATGAATATGAAAAAGAATGGCAAAAAAATTAAAATTACAGGTCATTTAAGCATTAGTCCTGTAGATGACTAATGCTTGGTGATAGTTAAAAACCACTTACAACTCTGCCAAGAGCTTTAAGCTAATATTAATGTATTCTTTTTATTTCTTAAATATTTTAAAATTATTT
>CAYMXD010000635.1:0-1657 GCA_964394095.1 uncultured Mesohalobacter sp.
TTAAAACTAGATTTCAAGCCTTTGTTTTTTAGCCAATTAAGATCGAAGCAATGCTGAAAAATGATATTATCTTTAGTAATTAAATGCGAAATTTCCATACTTAAGGGGAAATGCCCTCCAGACAAAAAACAATTCTCCTGTCGGTGATTTAAATGCGCTTCTATAAAATCTTTTCTTGGAATGCAATCTCCATCGGTAAAGATGATATAATCTGTTTTAGTAGCTAATACAGCCTTATTGAGAATTCTCGTTTTTTGAAAACCTTCATCTTTATGCCAGACATGATTTATTTTAAGCCCGGTATTTTTGATTATTGTTTTAAGCATTTCAGCGGTTGAAGATGTAGAGCCATCATCTGCAATAACAATTTCGAAATCAGCAACTGTTTGGACCGAGTAACCCCAAAGCACTTTTTCTAACCATTCAGGCGAATTGTAGGTGCTAATGACGACAGATGCTTTCATATTAGAATTTAGAATTCAAAAATAATTGAAATTAGGGGAGTAGGCAAGGAAGAGAAACTAAACTAAATATAAGACTTGATTTATTATCAATTAACCACATTTAAAATTGAATTTAATTACCTTTGCAATCCATGGAAACACAAGTGATAGGAGAGTTAGTTGAGCAAGGTTTATACTTACCTTTAATGGAAGCGTTTTATACCATTCAAGGCGAAGGTCACCATACAGGTACTGCTGCGTATTTCATCCGAGTAGGGGGTTGTGATGTTGGTTGCCACTGGTGCGACGTTAAAGAAAGCTGGAACCCTAAAACACACCCACCGACAGACATTCAAAAAATCGTGAGTGATGCCCATCAATATTCAGATACCATTGTGATTACAGGTGGCGAACCTTTAACTTGGGACATGAATCCACTAACAAATGCTCTAAAGGAAAAAGGCATGAAAATCCATATCGAAACTTCTGGGGCTTATCCCATGACCGGAGTTTGGGATTGGATTTGTTTGTCTCCAAAAAAAATAAAATTACCCCAACCGGAAATATATAAAAGAGCAGACGAGTTAAAGGTCATCATTTTCAACAAGCATGATTTTAAATTTGCGGAGCAACAAGCCGAAAAACTTGAAACTGATGCGATTTTATACTTACAACCTGAATGGAGCGTGCGTGAAAAAATGATGCCACTCATAGTAGATTACGTCATGAAACATCCCCAATGGAAAATATCTCTTCAAACCCATAAGTATTTAAGAATTCCGTAGATAGATGCTATAGATACTATGGATTCTATTGATGCTATGGTTACTATTGACACTGTTGACACTGTTGATGAATTAGAAGATTACTGGATAAACTCATTTTCAAATTGACAAATCTTCAAATTACCACATTAACACATTGATAAATTGGTACATTAAACAATTTAAGGCACCAAAAACTGCCCTTTCCAATTGTCTTTTTTTTCAAACAAACATCTGATATGATTTGGTCTTTTGAGCTGCAGACTTTCAATGTAAGTTGTATCTAATTCTAGTACGGCAAAGTTTAATTTTTCTCCGTATTCAACATCATCTGGATTTTTAATCGGTGAAGAAGGTTCTTTTAGCGTAGTATAATCTTTTTGTGAAGATCCTTGAACTTTTTGTTTGTAATATTTTTTTAAAGACTGAGACAACTCAGCAATAGCTGAG
>CAYMXD010000636.1:0-1168 GCA_964394095.1 uncultured Mesohalobacter sp.
GGCTGAGCGCCCGTCTGACGGACGGACATGTAATCGAAGCCCAAATTAGAATAAATGAAAAATAATATTTTACACCTCATTTTCTTTATATCCTTTACCATAGGATTTGCCCAAAACCCTAATCGAGAATATATTTCACATAAGAAAGAAAACAACCAACTTTCAGTAGAAACCAATGACGGTAAATATATTTTTCAGTTTTATACCGAAGATGTTTTAGAAACAACATTCATACCTAAAGGTGAAACACTCAAACCCGAATCGCATGCTGTTGTTTCAGAACCAAATTCGGTTGAAACCAGTTACACTGTTGTCAAAAATGACATCACTTATACAAGTTCAGGCATTGCACTGACTGTGACCACATCACCTTTTAAAATTTCATATTCTTATAAAGGTAAAAACCTGATTTCAGAAAAAGAAGGCTACTACAAATCCAAACACCAAGCTATGGAAATGGTGAAAGGAAATATCGTAGCAGATTCTACTGAAAAAATTGCATTCAATCTTACTAAAGATGAAGTGCTTTACGGCGGTGGCGCCAGAGCTCTCGGCATGAACAGGAGAGGCTATCGTTTACCTTTGTTCAATAGAGCGCACTATGGTTATGAAACGCATTCTGAATTAATGAATTTCACTTTGCCCTTGGTGTTATCCTCAAAACAATACATGATTCATTTTGATAATGCCCCGGTCGGGTATTTAGACTTGGATAGTCAGCAAAATAATACCTTAATCTACGAAACTATCTCAGGGAGAAAAACTTACCAGATCATCGCTGCCGAGACATGGGAAGATATCATCGATAATTACACAGATTTAACAGGAAAACAACCCCTGCCTCCGCGCTGGGCTTTAGGAAATTTTGCCAGTAGATTTGGTTACCATTCGCAAGAAGAAACCTTTCAAACTGTTAAGGATTTTAGAGAAGAGGAGATTCCTGTAGATGCAATAATCTTAGACTTATATTGGTTTGGTAAGGAAATAAAAGGCACAATGGGCAATTTGAAATTTGACACAGATTCTTTTCCAACACCAAAAAAAATGATTCAAAAGTTGAAAGACCAAAAAGTTGAAACCGTATTGATTACCGAGCCTTTTATTTTAACTACCTCCAAACGTTGGGAAGAAGCGGTTGAAAACAAAGCTCTGGCTTTAGACTCAATTG
>CAYMXD010000636.1:1178-1657 GCA_964394095.1 uncultured Mesohalobacter sp.
TTTATAAACCTGAAGGCTATAATTGGTTTAAGGATATTTATAAAGGGCTTTCAGACATGGGCGTAAACGGGTTTTGGGGTGATTTAGGCGAGCCCGAAGTCCACCCCAATTGGGTACAGCATGCTACAGGATCTGCGCCTGAAGTCCATAATACTTATGGGCATGATTGGGCGAGATTGGTTTTTGAAGCCAGTCTGGAAGCAAATCTCGACCGGCGACCTTTTGTTTTGATGCGTGCGGGTTACTCCGGTTCTCAACGTTATGGTATGATTCCTTGGTCTGGAGATGTCAACCGAACCTGGGGCGGACTCCAAAGTCAGCCGGAAATTGCTTTGCAAATGGGGATGCAGGGCTTGGGCTATATGCATTCCGATTTGGGTGGTTTTGCAGGGGCTAATTTAGATGACGAATTATATACCCGTTGGTTGCAGTATGGCGTCTTTCAACCGATTTACCGTCCACACGCTCATGAAGAAGTG
>CAYMXD010000637.1:0-1654 GCA_964394095.1 uncultured Mesohalobacter sp.
TTGACCATAAAATCACCTATGAGTTCAGATACGCCACTTTCTGTCATCGCTTTTCAAGACTTAAGGCACCTGCGAGTAAGAAAATCACCTGCCAGTCTATAGATTTATATGCCAATTCCATGCTTATAACATTGGTTGAAGCCAAAATAATAACACCCGTTAAGGCTGCAATGCCTATTGAAATTAGACCAAAAGAAGCAGAGAGGATAACACCTAAAATAGTTAATATGGCTATGACTAAGTTCTTTTTCTTTAATCTCCCTATTTTGGATTCCCTGAAAATCAAAAACGGAGAATTACTTTGTTTCTGGTTTTCCGTCAATGCTTCATACCCCTTTTCGCTTGTTTGCACCAGTAATACATCTCCGGATTTTAGTTTTATATCTCCTAAGTTTTTAAATTTTGACTTACCACGTTGCCTAATGGCTAAAATACTAGCATTAAAGCGTTTATGAAACTCAATATCTTTTATTTTTTTTCGGAGTATATCTGCATCAGATTGAAGGATGAGTTCAATAAGTTTAGTGTCTTCAGCAGGAAATTTCTTGTCTTTAAACCCTTCTATAATATGAAAATTATCACTTTTGATAATCCGCTTAATTTTATCCATGTCGCCTTTAACCAACAACACATCATCTTCCTTAAGTACAAAGTCTCTGTCTGGTGTTTTTATCTCTTCAGCATCTCGTTTTATTCCTAGTATTTTCAAGTCGTTATATTCCTGACCAATTATTTCTTGCAAATTCTTATTCCCAGATGCCTGCGAGGCTGTATATTTTATTTCAGTCAGGAAATTATCAATTTTATTTTGATTATCACTATCTGCGAGTTCTTCTCTTTCGGGAATTAGTTTTTGTCCGAAAACGATGAGGTAAACAACCCCTACCGCAGAAAAAACAATGCCTAAAGGTGTAAGTAGAAACATCGAAAATTCACCTAAACCATTTTCTGCAGAAATTCCACTAACCAGTAAGTTAGTTGATGTTCCAATAAGTGTACACATGCCTCCAAACATGGCTACAAAAGAGAGAGGAATTAAAAAACGTGAAGCAGAAAGTCCGGCCTTTTTAGCAGATTTGTTTATAACCGGAATGAAGGTTGCGACTACAGGAGTATTATTGACAAAAGCTGACATTGTACCTACAACAACAGCTAGACTTGTAATTGATGTAGTGTAGCTTTTTTTTAAAAATCTAGTTATCGTTGGGCCAATGTGTTCTATAGCGTTGGTGTGAATTATCGCTGCCGATAATATAAACATGGCCATAACCGTGAGCACTGCTTCGTTTGCAAAACCCTGAAATCCCTGTTCAGGTGAAATCACTCCGGATAAAACCAAAACCACAATAATGCCCAAAGCTATGACATCCACAGAAAGCTTTTCTAAAATAAAAAGCACCATAGCTATTACTATAACGGCAATTGTGATGTAAGCCTCAACACTCATAATTAGCATTTCAATGCTTTAAAACTAAAAAATAATTTTCAAAATGTTTAAACTTGGCTTTATAATAGAGTAAGTTTTAATGAATTAATTTAGGTTCATGTTTTTCATTTGGCATCCCATTGCAATTCTGTGTTTGGATTACACCAAACCTACAAATGACGTTTTAAAATATGTACTAATTCTACATGTACTTATTTCAAATCGAGC
>CAYMXD010000638.1:0-1654 GCA_964394095.1 uncultured Mesohalobacter sp.
AAAGCCTTGAGTAGATTCGATATAGTTAGTATCAAGTCTATCCCCCTTAGTAATTTTTGGCAGCAAACCCGCTTGGTCTTGATCATCTTCATCATCATCTTTACTTTCCAAATATACTTTCAGGAATCCATCAAATTTAATCATCTCTCCTTTGGCCACAAAGGTTTCACTATGGGTATCTGCGTTAATTCTCACCGTTGTTCTTTCCAGTTGAGCATTACTCATCTGCGAAGAAATAGCTCTCTTCCAAATTAATTCATACAAACGTTGCTGGTCTCTTTCTGCCGGCACTTCATGTTTTGAAAAATCGGTTGGTCTAATAGCTTCGTGGGCTTCCTGAGCGCCTTTAGACTTGCCTCTATAATTTCTACTGCTGTGATATTTTTTGCCGTAGGCTTTAACGATTTCCTTTTCAGCCCCTTTTTTAGCCTGATCGGAGAGGTTTACACTATCGGTTCTCATATATGTTATGTGACCGGATTCGTATAATCGTTGAGCCATTGACATGGTTTTTCCGACTGGAAAATAGAGTTTTCTGGCCGCTTCCTGTTGTAAAGTAGAAGTCGTAAACGGAGGTGATGGTTTTTTCTGAGCCGGTTTTTTGTCTAAATCTGAAACTTCAAAATTTGCTCCTAGACATTGCTCTAAAAAAGATTTGGCTTCTTCAAGAGATTTCAGTCTTTTGGGGAGTTTTGCCTTAAAGTTTGAACCATCTTGAGTTATAAATTCTGCTTCTACTTTAAAAAACGTCTCTACATCAAAGTCTCTTATTTGTCTTTCGCGCTCAACAATCAACCTTACAGAAACCGACTGCACTCTACCGGCAGATAGGCCACCTTTTACTTTTCGCCATAAGACCGGTGACAATTCGTACCCCACAAGCCTATCCAGTACACGTCTGGCCTTTTGGGCATTGACAAGGTTATAATTAATCCCTCTAGGGTTTTTTATAGCTTTCTGTATAGCAGACTTGGTGATTTCTGAAAAGACAATACGTTTTGTCTTGGCGTCGTCTAATTTTAATTCGTCATATAAATGCCATGCTATAGCTTCTCCTTCACGGTCTTCATCACTAGCTAGCCATACCATTTCTGACTTTTTTGCTGCTTTATTGAGTTTGGATACAACGTCTTTTTTATCGCTGTTTACTACATATTTGGGCTGAAAATTGTTTTTAACATCAACACCTAGCTCTTTTTGCGGCAGATCTGCAATATGTCCATAACTCGACTCAACCTTATAGTCTTTACCAAGAAATTTTTCTATGGTTTTGGCTTTGGCAGGGGACTCAACAATTACAAGATTCTTTGGCATAGTAAGGATGTTTTGTTTTGCAAAAGTAGACGAAATTTTGAATTTTTTGCTTAATAAAATCAATAACTGAATAATTTTATTGTCATTTTAATTCAACTAATAGGTTTAATATTCTGATATAGTGTAACATACAAAAACACATTTCAATTCAACATTTTCTTTAAATAATTTTAAAATATTTAAGAAATAAAAAGAATACATTAATATTAGCTTAAACCTAATAATCGCAAACCAAAATTTTACTAATCTCAAAACTTTTTTAAACCATGGATGCCTCACTTTTGAATACAGAGGCTATTTTATGTTAAAATTTTAACAGGTAGTGATTCGAAATCCCTTA
>CAYMXD010000639.1:0-1652 GCA_964394095.1 uncultured Mesohalobacter sp.
ATCAAACTGCGGGGAAGATTACTTTTGAATTTATACCCAAGAACCAAGAGAAAACCAATAAAACCCATGATGCCACCTGATGATCCCACAGAGGTGACATGTGGATAAAAAATCAGACTAAATATACTACCCATTATACCTGAGACCAGAAAGACGCTTAAAAATACATAGAAGCCCGTTAATTTGTTTACCATCTTTCCAATTACGTAAAGTGCACCTGCATTAAAAACTATATGCATTACGCTTCCGTGTAAAAGCGTAGCCGTTAAAATTCTGAAATATTCTCCGTTTTGAGTATCCGGTTTCACCAACCCTGCCAGATCAATAGAAGATTCTAGACCGGTTAATATTTGGAGAGTGAAAATAATAACAATGATTCCTGCAAACCCGTAAACAAAATAGTCTGGTTTATGCTCAATCCAGAAATTGAATTTTTGTTCTAGTACCTCATTATCATAATCCTTGTCCTTCATTTTTTTAAATTCCCATAAGGCTATAAGGCTACTCAAAATGGGAAGGATACCAAAGATCGCAAAGTATAGTTTAAGTGTACCAAATTCAGAAATAGACCCATAATTATTTAATGAGAAATAAAGAAAAACGCTGCCGAAAATACTGATCCAGAACATCCCCCACTTCATTTGGTTCTTTAAATCGGTTTTTTTCTGCTTGAGTATTGGTACAATAGTTTCGTGATCAGAGCCTGGAATGATGTAGTGGTCATGTTGTGGGGTAGCTACTAAATAGATGTTATCGTATTTTTCGAGTTTATCGAAAAGGGTTTGTTTTGAACATAATACTGGTTTTGTACTTGATTTTAAAATGTAAGCATATTCTACATCAGGTTCCTTTTTCCTTGGTTTTAATTGTACGTCCCAGTTTTTGACATGAGAACTATCATTGATTGAGGAAAATAGTTTCTTAATGATAATTAGAAATTTCAAAAGTTTATAGAACTAAATTTAATAAGTAAAATTTTTATAAAATTAAAAAAAATGATTTTTCACAGCTTTAAAAATACATTCTTATCTCAAAATTTAAAAAAAAGAAACGTTGATAATAAAATTTAAATTTTAATATTTGTAAGATGATTTTCATTCAAATTTAGAAATAAATAGTTTCGGTTGATTAAGAATTATCTAAATTATATCAGTTTAGCAATTTATGATCCTGAATCTTCCAACTGCTTCTCCAGCACTTTCAAATGATCCCGATACTTCGCTGCCTGCATAAAGTCGAGTTCCTTAGCGGCATGTTCCATGTTTTTACGGGTTTTGTTCATCAGTTTTTTGATGTCCTTTTTAGTCATGTACTCGGCTTCTTCTTCCGCAGCTTTTAGGCTTTGACTGTCATCAACCGGATCTTGTTGCAGAACTTTTTCTCGGTAAAGCACAGATTTCAATGATTTTTTAAGTGCCGTTGGTGTAATGTTATGCTTCTGATTATATTTCATCTGCTTTTCACGACGGTATTCAGTTTCATCGATGGTTTTCTGCATGCTATCAGTGATTTTATCAGCATACAAAATGGCTCTGCCTTCCAGATGTCGGGCGGCACGGCCTATGGTCTGAGTTAAAGTTCGGTTGCTTCTTAAAAAGCCTTCTTTGTCAGCATCTAAAATGGCAACCAGAGAGACTTCCGGTAAATCTAAA
>CAYMXD010000640.1:0-1646 GCA_964394095.1 uncultured Mesohalobacter sp.
TAGTGTCAGCAAGAAAACTAGTGTTTTTTGGTTGTTTTTCTTTTTCTTATTTTTTTGAAGAATTATTTTCAAGTTTTAATTTTAAAATCTCATGTTTTTATCTTCACTATCTTTTTTTTCTAATTTATTTCTTAAATATATGTTAAATTACTGATTTTTAGGCATAGATATTTCACTTAAAATTCACGAAAACAAGATGTTATGTCTTTTCTAAGCGGCCTTCCTTTTTTCTCGGGCGGCTTCTTGTTTTCTTACTTGTTCCAATAGCTTTTCACCTATTTTCTTTAAATTATATGCACCTATAGATAAACCAACATATCTTTTAAAATTTCCAAGACCTCTATCAGGACACCTGTCTAAACCTCTGTACTCTAACTCATTGATGTTAGATTCTACGGCACTGTGCTTGTTTCTTAATTTTTTAAACAATGGTTTTTTCTCATCTTCTGCCTCTGCCTTATTGCACTTTCCTTTTTTGGGCATGACTAAAGTTGTCACATATTCAGACAAAAGCTCCTTGTTGTTTTTGTGCCAAAAACCTTTGTCAAAACTCCAAGACTTTACTTTATATTTTTCTTTAATACGATTAGATAGATCTGATACAATTTCAGAATCGGATTGGTTTTCCATAACTTGATAGTCTACTACCAAATTAAATTGATCTGTTGTTATGGCTACTTTTTTTCCTAATTCTACATTAGGGTGTTTTTTGCCTTTATTTACCCACTCTGTATATTGTTCAAATATTGAGAACAGCTTTTCTTTGTGTGGTATTTGTTCACCTTTTATTAATCTTCTCTCTACAAGGTCTATGTGTTTTTCTAGTAGCTCCATAAATCGTTCAAGCTCTAAAACTATGGCTAAATCTTTAATGTCTTCTTGAGGTAAGTTTGCTTTATCTTTTTTGAGTTTAGAGAGTAAAGTTTTAGATTTTGTGAGGTAGTCTTCTGTGGCTTTATCTAATCTTTTGGCTTTGTTCTTACCGCCAGAAGAACTTGCTTTACCTAATGCTCTTGCTTTATTTTTTAGGGAGTTATGCCAGTTCTCTATTTTTCTCCAGCCTTTAATAGAGTGTCTTTTCTGTAGTTTTTTAATCATATCAAGACACTTGCGTGCGCTATCCCACAACAGATTATAGTCGGTAGGAAAGTGAACATTGCTCTCTACAACAAAGCTATCGGTTTTTAAGGACAATGCTTCCTCTTCTTTTTTTTTAAAGACCTCATGCCCAAAGTCAATGATAATTTTATTGAGTTCTCTTACATCTTTGTCATCTAAAAGACCTACGTTATCAACGATTTTTTGGTAAGTTATTTCTGTTTCTTTTAAACTAGAGTGTTCTTTAAAGCTATAATCTATTTCTATGCCTAATAGTTGTCGGAGTAAACGGTCTTGATTGGCCATATAGTGTAGCTCATCATAAGTTGTATTTTTGCATAATCTAACTTGAGCTAAGACAAGTATTTGCCATAAATCCATCCCAGGTCTGCCTGTTGTATTGTTCTTTGAGAGTATTTTTTCTTCAAGTATGTTGAAGACTTTTTCACTATATTCTGGTGTGGTAAATAGTTTTTTTAGTGCTGCATAAAGTCCAGGAAGTGGTCCATTTCTTTTTACTGTTGGTATTTGTGTGTCTTGAATTAAAA
>CAYMXD010000641.1:0-533 GCA_964394095.1 uncultured Mesohalobacter sp.
TTACAGGAGCATAATTCCTTTTTTTAATTTATTTTTGATTTTGCTGTTGTGTACAAATTTTATATGGATTATGATAAAGAAAAATACAAAATATGGGACTGGAAGCATCCGGTAATTTTACATTGGATACTAAATCCTGGTCTTGTCATAAACGATCTTGTACTTGGACAGACGGTGCCCAAAACTTTTTTAATGGAGCGTTACAGCGATAAACCCTTTTATGCCCGCTCTATTGTGCCTTGCCCACATTGCGGGACACATCATCCAGGCATAAAATATTCAAAACAGAACAATACGGTTTTTAAAAATTGGTTTGGATATTATTGCGACAACTGTACAAAAATTATTCCTGTACAAAGAAATTTAACCTCTTTACTCATTTTAGGATTAACTTTTCCACTCTGGATATGGTTTAAAAAACCTTTAAAGGATAAATGGCTAAAAAAACAACCTCAGCGATTTGAAAATCTCAATCTGGAATTGGACCACAGCAAAAACACTACAAAAAACTGGCTTATAGTTGGTTTAATATG
>CAYMXD010000641.1:549-1642 GCA_964394095.1 uncultured Mesohalobacter sp.
TTTTAACTAAAAAATCAATATTAATCGGAATTCCAGTTTGGTTAATCGGTGGAATTTTGTTTGGTCTGATGATGAAATACTGGATGAATAAAAAGGGTAAATCTGTTAAATAGTCATTACATCTGTTCAACTCAAAACAAATTGAGAATAAATATCTTTGTCTATGTATTGGTCATTTGATAGCGTTTGTAAGTTAAATCGATTTTACTAAAATTAATATTGAATCACCAGTCACTAGTCACTAGTCACCAGTAAACAGTCACCAGTCATCAGTAAACAGTCACAAGTAAACAGTAATCAGTCACTAACAACTAATAACCACAATACACATGGATTTTTTAAATGCTGAATGGAGAAAACTCGCTTTTGCAAATTATATCATTGACAAAGATGTTTTAAAAGATTATATACCTTATGGTACAGAATTGGACTTGTGGCAGGGAAACTGCTATATTAGTCTTGTGGGAATGATGTTTAAAAACACCAAAATCTTAGGTGTAAAAATACCTTACCACGTAGATTTTGAAGAGGTCAACCTGCGCTTTTATGTCAAAAAGTTTGATAATGGTCGATGGAGTAGAGGAGTGGTCTTTATTAAAGAAATAGTTCCCAAAAGCGCGATAACATTCATAGCCAACAACCTTTATAATGAAAATTATGAGACCATGAAAATGTCGCATGTTTGGAAAGAAGACAAAAACAAAAGACATGTAGAATACCGCTGGGGAAAATCTGAAATGGACAATGTTCTTAGAATGACTTCGGGTATAAATCAGCGGGATATTGAACAAAATAGTGAGACTGAGTTTATATTGGAAAACTATCTTGGTTTTGCTAAAGTTAAAGACCAAAAGACCTATCAGTACACTGTAAAACATCCGCGTTGGAAAATATACGATGTGAACGACTATAAGGTTAAGGTTAACTTCGGTTCAATTTACGGGCAGAGTTTCAACTTTTTAAACAAAGTTAAACCACATTCAGTCCTATTAGTCGAAGGTTCAACAGTAGCTATTGAAAACAAAAAAATCATAAAACCCTAGATTATAATTTTTGAATGCATTGCTATTTCAATCACAAAAAATACTAAATT
>CAYMXD010000642.1:0-1642 GCA_964394095.1 uncultured Mesohalobacter sp.
ATATAGAATATTGAGGATATATTTTACAATCCCCCAACTTTTTTGCTTGCCCCATATAAAATGAATTAAATAAAGGCTTAAGTCAATAGTTTTAATTGATTATACAACTAATCATAATTTTCTATTTCTTTAAAGAAAACTTCTGAGGATTACAAACTAAAGTTGAACGCCAAAGCCTGACTTAAAAATAATCCGGCAGTTTCTGTTCGTAATCTTTTATTCCCTAAACTTATAGCCTGAAACCCATTTTGTAAAGCAGATTCTATTTCTTGATGGCTAAAATCGCCTTCAGGCCCAATAAGCCCACAAAATTGTTTTGAAGAATTTAATTTGTATTTTAATGATGTTTTTTCATGTTGTTCACAATGGGCAATAAGTTTTGTAGAATTTCCAAAGTCTGAAGATACAAATTGATCAATGCTAACCAACTCATTGAGTTGTGGTAAATACAAACGCTGAGATTGCTTCATAGCGCTCTGCAATATTTTTGAAGAGCGTTTTAGATTAATGCGCTTTCTTTCGCTGTTTTTACATAATAGTGGTGTAATTTCAGTGATACCTATTTCGGTTACTTTTTCTAAAAAAAATTCAAATCTATCAGAAGATTTTGGCGGTGCAATTCCTATATGAAGAGAATAGGGAAGGGGCTGTTCTGAAAAAGAATCCAAGATATTTATTTCACAGCGTTTAGATTTTACACCCACGATTTCAGTAACAAAACCATCACCTTTACCATTTGTAAAGTAGATTCTATCACCAACAGATTTTCTCAGGACTCTTAAAATATGCTTGCTTTCTTCAAGACCTACACTGTGGGTTTTATGTTCTTTGGTAAGTTCTGCATCGTAGAATAACTGCATGTTATTTTTTTTCAATATTGTAGAGTACAAGGACTTCTTTGATATCTTTTGGTGACCAGAATTTTTGGGCAAAATAATACCCATTATATTCTGGAATTTCAAATTCAAAAATTTCTTCAGATAATCTATTTGTGTTTGTTACTTGACTAAAAAATTCAGGATGCGTTTCCCCTTCTTTAAACCATCCAGAATCGCCACCCGTACGCTTTCTGTAATCCATAGAGTATTGCATAGCAACAGACTTAAACGCTGTATGTTCTAGTAATTCCCTCACTTTATCGGCGTAAGAATTAAAGGCCTCCTCAGTATCGAATTTGTCTTTGTTAATATAGATATAGCGTATTCTGTAGTGTGGTAACTCTTGCTGGCTTATCACTTCATATTTAGTTTGGTAATAATCACTTTTAAAAACTTTTGTTTTGCCGGATTTAGTACTTAACAGCTTTTTAGCAAGTTTGGTTTTGTGTTTTTCTTCATTAAAAATTTCAATTTTGCCACGACTTCGGTAATCTTCTAGCTGAGCATCTTCAATGTTAAAATCTTCAGATATTGATACATATTTTTGGTTGAGCAGTTGACGCTGAGCCAATAGACTAGAGAAATTGAAAATAATAATTAAAAATAATAGATTTATCCTCATAATTGTAATCTCGCTTTAGAAGTTGTGGTAAAGTTTGAGAATTGATTGTCGAGATACTTGTAGTATCCTACAATAGCAATCATTGCAGCATTATCTAGACAATATTCAAATTTTGGTATGTAGCTATCCCAGCCAAGATTGA
>CAYMXD010000643.1:0-1632 GCA_964394095.1 uncultured Mesohalobacter sp.
AATATAATACATTATATAATTTTGATCCTTCAATATATGACATCATGTAATGAATGTAAGACACTTAAATATACTTTAAATATTTTTCTCTTTTTGATTGTACAGTGAAATAAATAATTTGTGTTTTTTCGAGCCCCTGAAAATTTTGCAGATTTTACTTAATAGAATGTGAGGTTTAGTTGAGCCGCGAACCAGACTGCTGCGGTGATTGAGTAGAATCGAGATGCTGGCAGATGCACGAATAAATTCAAGGATTATAAGTGTTAAAATACGTCTTTAAATATCTGATAATCAATGAAAAAAAAACGTCATTAGGTTGTATGAATAGATATCATAATATTAAGCAAAATGTCTAATTCAATAAATCAGTTTACCATTCTAAATTAGACGATCTATACTGCTTTAATCATCATAGAACACATAACATTTGAATTAGAATACAGGCTATATTGTTTGTATATAATTGCTAAAAGTTTTTGTTTTAAAGATTAATTATATTTTAGTTTTTTAATAGGCTATAGCAACTATTATTTTTTTTAAATATATGAATTCATCAAAAGGTTTTATGCCCAAAATTAAAAGAGAGGTTGACCAAACATATGTCTACCCTTATAAAAAAACCAAATTTGTACCGCCGGAAGATAAAACTCTGCTTATCATGGGGCAGACCTATGAACGTATATCGGAATACTGCAATGATTTTAAAGATAAGCCTTTGCCGGCCGGTTGGGCAGCTTATTGGGGAATCCCTGAATTTGAAGGTGTAACTTCAGCCTTTAAAAATGACACGGGGTCAACCCAAAATCATCAGTACCTTGTTGATAATTTTCCTGATACGATTATTCAAAGCGCTTTATGGATAGTAGGGCATCAAGATATTGATAAAAAAACTTTTGGGGGTAATTACGATGATGTGATAAAGAAATACTGTGATTGGGTAAAATCAGTCAATCGGCCGGTTTATTTGCGTATCGGATACGAGTTTGATGGCCCTCATAATGCTTTAGCTCCTGATTTATATGATGAAGCATACAGGTATATTGTAGATTTTATGAGAAATGAAAATGTTGAAAATGTGGCTTTTGTTTGGCATTCTTATGCCTCTGAGCCCTATGAAACCAATCATATATCAGCATGGTATCCCGGCGATGATTATGTAGATTGGGTAGCTATTTCGGCGTTTGTTCATGCCTATGATAATGCAGATTTTGGACTGCATTCTGATGAGGTATTACAATTTGCTAAGCAACACCATAAACCCGTTATGATAGCAGAATCTAGTCCCGTGTTTGGAATTGATAAAAATCATGATGATGTGTGGCATAGCTGGTTTGTTAATTTTTTCAGCTTTATTTACAGTAAAAATATTAAAGCCTTCAGTTTCATTAACGAAGATTGGACCAGTTTAAAGATTGTTGGTATTTCAGGCTGGAAAAACAGTCTTCTTCAAAACAATGCTTCCATTTCAGAAGCCTGGTTTAAAGAAGTTAGTAAGCAACGGTATTTGAAACAATCTTCAGAGCTTTTTAAAATTTTAGGATACTGAAAAATAAGAATATATTAAATCTTTGTACTTTTTATATTAATTAGTGAAGTTGTAATTTTGAGATAAAAAGAGGAACCTGTAAATCT
>CAYMXD010000644.1:0-1630 GCA_964394095.1 uncultured Mesohalobacter sp.
CTTCGAGTTTTCTTACGAGAAGTCCTGGTTGAATGATGAGTGCAAACCCCCGGTAAGTTTAACCCTTCCCAAACAAAAAGCACCATTTTATGCCGAACACCTGTTTCCTGTTTTTTACCATATGTTACCGGAAGGCACCAACAAACAAATGGTTTGTTATCATCAGAGAATAGACGAAAACGATGATTTCGGTATTTTGATGGCTACGGCAAAATCGGACGCCATAGGTGCGGTTCGAATCGATAAAATTTCAGCATAATGACCATGCCAAAACTCAACTGTTGTTCCGGCACTTTAAGCGAAGGACACAACACTTACAGTCGAACTGCGCTGAAACGTGTTTTTAATGGCCGAAAAGTCAATCATGTTTTATCATATGTTGCTCCAAATTTCGATGAAGATACTGATGAACTTTTTACAGATAATCGTAAAAGACTATCCATATCGGGTGTTCAGGAAAAATTCTCCGTTATACAGGAAAAGACTATATTGAGACTCATTCGTGAAGGCGAGCAAGGTACGCATATTCTTAAACCGATTCCGGGAGCTGGTAAAAACCCTGAACAAATGCCGGCTAATGAACATTTAACCATGCAGTTAGCCAGACAGGTATTTGGCATAGAAACCGCTGAGAACGCCCTCATTTTTTTTAAAAATGGAGCACCGGCTTATATCACCAAACGTTTCGATGTATATGATGACCATTCAAAAAGAGCTCAAGAAGATTTTGCCACTTTAGGAAAATTAACGCCCCAGACACACGGAGAAAATTATAAATACGAGGGCAATTATTTGTATTTATTTCAGTTGATGAAAAAATATGTGCCTGCTTATGCTGTAGAGGCACCAAAATTATTTAAGCTTATCCTGTTTAATTACTTGATGTCCAATGGAGATGCACATTATAAGAATTTTTCACTGATAGAAACCTCCTTCGGGGATTTTAAATTAAGTCCGGCATATGATTTATTGAATAGTCGCATACACATTGACGATAGAGATTTTGCTCTAAGTGACGGTCTTCTTCCTCCAAAACATACAAAAGGTAAAATCAGAGCACAATTTATGACCTTAGGTCAGATGGCAGAAATACCTCAACAGCAAATCGATAAAACCCTAAAGGATTTAAGCCTGCATAAAAATGAAGTCCGGGGCATGATTAAACGTTCATATTTATCAGATCGCTTTAAACGCAATTATGAGCAGGCCTACTTAACCCGATTAAACAAACTTTTAAGACCTTAAATTAAAACACCTCAATTTGTTTAGACCATTAGCCGTTGATTCTTTATTTAAGCTTAATTCTATATGATAGCGCATAATTCAAATATTCGCAATTCGCGAATCGCGAATTAAGATTGTTCAATGTAAACCATGCTGCTTTTAATCCCGAGATGGCACCAGACATCATTGGGTTATTAGGCTAATAACCAATTATTTTTTATTTTCGTTTAGAATTATTCAGCATTACCACAGATTTTTCACTGAATTAAACCTTTACATGCAAAACATCCTGTTTTTAGATATTGAAACCCATCCAAAAACCAAAAGTGTGGACTATGGTGCGGTGTTTAATGGGCGGGAGTTGCATGAGAGAAATTCTAAACAACTGGAACAGTGGATAAAACAA
>CAYMXD010000645.1:0-1629 GCA_964394095.1 uncultured Mesohalobacter sp.
CGTCTTTAGAAGTTTTTGAAGAAGCTGGTTTTGAAAATATTATCAGCAAATCAAAATCATTGACGGTTTATCTTGATTATTTACTGAAAGACCTAAACGATAAAAATATCAATATCATTACACCAGAAAATCCTGATGAAAGGGGTTGCCAATTGTCTATTCAGTTTTTAGATTCAGATAAGTCCTTATTTCATCAGTTGACAGAAGCCGGAGTAGTTGCCGACTGGCGTGAGCCTCAGGTCATACGTATCGCTCCTGCGCCATTATACAATTCTTACGAAGATGTTTTTAACTTTGTAAAACTTTTAAAACACATACGAAATGCAGGATAAACATATATTGATCGTAGGTGCCGGATTATGTGGGTCGTTACTTGCAGTTCAACTGGCTAAACACGGCTACAAAATCTCTTTGGTTGAAAAAAGACCGGATTTAAGACAGGCTGATATTTCAGCCGGGCGTTCGATTAACCTGGCCTTTTCCGATCGTGGTCTCAAAGGCATAAAACGCGTTGGTCTTGAAGATAAAGTCATGCCGCTATGCATTCCCATGAACGGGCGCATGCTTCACGATAAAGAAGGTCAAACCAAACTATCACCCTACAGCGGAAAGGGAGATGAGCATATCAACTCCATTTCACGTTCAGGATTAAACGCCGTTTTACTGGACGAAGCCGATAGTTATAAAAATGTTGAAATCATATTTGAAGCGTCCTGCAAGCAAGTCCATTTAAATAAAGCCCAAGCTTGGTTTGAACAAGACTCCGGAGAACAATTTGAAATTACCGCAGATTATATTATTGGAACGGATGGCGCAGGCTCGATAGTTCGTCAGGAAATGATGAAGAACCGGGATTTGCGTTTTAGTTTCTCTCAGAACTTTTTAACCCACGGCTACAAAGAATTGAGTATTTTACCCAAAGACGGTCAACATCAAATTTATAAAAACGCCCTGCACATTTGGCCGAGAGGTGAAAATATGCTGATCGCCTTGCCGAATTTAGACGGCAGTTTTACGGTGACTTTATTTTTGGCTTATGAAGGTGGGAAATATAATTTCAATAACTTAACCACGCCGGAAATTGTTGAAGACTATTTTAAGACAGACTATCCCGATGCTTATGCGTTAATGCCACATTTGAAAACTGAGTTTTTTGAAAACCCTACGGCAGCTTTGGGAACAGTGCGCTGCTCGCCCTGGACGACTGAAAAAGCCCTGATTATGGGCGATGCCGCACATGCTATTGTACCGTTTTACGGACAGGGGATGAATGCGTCTTTTGAAGATGTTGCTGTGTTTGATGACTTATTAGAAGAGCATGATTTCGATTTAGACAAGACATTTAAGGCCTTTAGCAGCCAACGAAAACAGGATGCTGATGGTATAGCCGATTTGGCTTTAGACAATTTTCACGAGATGAAAGCCCATACTGCTCAGGAGTTGTTTTTACAAAAACGTCAATTAGAGTTAGCATTTGAAAACAAATTCCCAAACGATTATGCGTCTAAATATTCTTTAGTGACATTTAATGAAGACATCGGTTATCATGAAGCCAAAGTGCGAGGACGTGCTCAAGATAAAGTGATTTTGTATTTACTAAAAGAAGGGCATTTACCAGAACATTTAAGT
>CAYMXD010000646.1:0-1622 GCA_964394095.1 uncultured Mesohalobacter sp.
TTAAACGTAATCGACACTTCTCCGGTGTCTTTGTTTACTTTCACTTTTGGAGGATTATCGTTGCCAAGGCTTTTGCCGGTTTTCATTTGATATAATCCGGTGAGGAACTCCATGCCTTTGGTCATGACGTCTTCCATTTGATTGTAGGTTGATTCTGTTTCTTCTTTCGGTTGTTGTGATATATTTTCAGATTGTACTTTTGATTTGAAATTAGCTTCAGGTTCTGGTTCGTTTTCTGTATGTAGAGTGGTTTCTTCATCAGTTAGCGTTTCATCTTCATCAATAACCTCCTGTTCAAAAGTAAATTCATCATCTTTAATCACTTCTTCTAATTGTTGTATAAACTGGGATTTTCCTTTTTGTGAGAAATCGACTTCATCGGTTAAGTTGGCATCATTTAATACGCCTTCAAAAAGATTTTGCTTTAGAACCAGCCCGGTAGCAATTTTCATTTCTATAGATTGGTAGGACAACAGGTTGAAAACATGCAGCTTTTGCTTTTTTTGACCAATTCGGTTTATACGGCCTATCCGCTGATTTTTCTTTGCGGGATTCCAAGGGAGTTCAAAGTTTATGACGGTATCGGCGACTTGTAAATTAAGCCCGGACCCTCCCGATTCGCTGGACAAGAATACATTACAATCGTCGTTGTCTTCAAATTCTTTAATCAGGGCATGGCGTTTTTTAACGGGTACTTTTCCGGTAAGCATCGTAAAGGTGATGTCTTCCTTTTTTAGCATATCGCCGATAAGATTAAGCATGGTGACCCACTCAGAAAAAATGATGACTTTTCTCTTGCTGTTTTTTATGTTTAAGCGTTCAATCAAAATATCTCTTAACTCAACTAATTTTGGTGAATCGTGAGATTGTTTGTCTATCAAATAGGTGGAATTGCATACCATTCTCATTTTGGTGAGTAACAGCATGAGTTTTTGCCAGTCGAAAGTGGTTTTAAATTTTTTGCTTAAAATTTTAGCAATGCCCCCCGAAAAACTGGCGTGCATATTGGCCTGTTCATCAGAGAGATGGACATAAATATTCTTTTGAATCAAGTTAGGAAGTTGATCAAAGACATCTTTTTTCTCTCGCCTTATTAAAATAGAACTTAAGCGTTGTTTTAAATGTTGTAGATTGTAATACCCGTGGATTTTATTTTTAAAATGGCTATCAAAAATACAGTGCTGATAAGAAAACTCCCACTGTGGCGCCAATAATTTTTGATCTAAAAATTGAACAATAGAATAAATGTCTAATAGTTTGTTTTCCATCGGTGTACCGGTGATGACCAATGCGTGTTTCTTCCGAATACTTTTTATGGCAATAGCGGTTTTTGTCTCGTAGTTTTTTATTTTTTGAGCTTCGTCTAATATCACAAAATCGTATTGAGCGGCATTTATAGCTTTTAAATCGCGCAGTACAGTTTCGTAATTCACAATGTGAAAAAAGTCGGTGTTATTGACATATTCTTCACTTCGTTCTTCGGGAAACCCTTCAATCACTGTGGCGTTGAGGTCGGTGAATTTTAAAACTTCATTCTTCCACTGGTGTTTTACAGATGCGGGGCAAATAACCAAGGTTTTTTTAAAGTCGAAATGTTTTTTCTTGAGCACAGCAGTTGTAAT
>CAYMXD010000647.1:0-1622 GCA_964394095.1 uncultured Mesohalobacter sp.
TGCCATATCGCCGAGGCGTTGTCCTTTTCCGCCAAAAAGAATAAACAAACTCGCAATAGAACCTGAGGTAAAGGTAATATCAATAAGCCGAAGACACCATCGTATAAGATAATGACTTACTGTGGGTTTAGACCCATCTACACACACCACTCGTATTTTCATGGCTGCTTTTCCTACACTCTGCCCATTCATGGTTAACTCCATCACCAAGTGATAAAGCAGTAAAGGCAATGTTATTAGTGAAGCAATAACCATACTTGATCCCACACCCGACACTCCAAGAATAATAACGACTAAAAATATATACGCACCTAAAATAAGCAAGTCTATAAAAAATGCTGCTGCCCGCTCAAAATAGTTAGCTAAATTCTGATCTATACTTACATTTTGTGCAGTTTGAATTTGAAAATTATCCATTAAATTTTATTATGTTTGAAATCAATTTTAAAATATGCGCGAAGCAGCTTTCGTTAAGCAAAATAAAAACAAATGGTTCAAATTTGAAAGCTATCTGAGAGATAATGCAAATTATTCTCCGGATGATCTCTCTGGTTTGTATATTGAAATTACCGACGATCTGAGTTATGCACAGACTTTTTACCCTAACAGTAATACAACCAAGTATTTAAACCAAATATCGGTCAAAGCTCACCAAAAAATATACAAGACCAAAAAAACCTCCGGAAATAAAATTATAAAATTCTATACCAAAGAGTTCCCATTGTCTTTTTACAAATATAGACAACAGTTGCTACTGTCTTTTTTAGTGTTTTTGTTTTTCAGTATAGTTGGTGCCTATTCTGCGGCAACGGATCAGGATTTTGTGAGACTTATCTTAGGTGATGCCTATGTGAATATGACTTTAGAAAACATCAAAAATAACGATCCTATGGCAGTCTATAAAAAAGCCAGTGAAACAGATATGTTTATTGGGATAACGCTCAATAATGTGAGGGTTGGATTTATGTCCTATGTTTTTGGTTTTTTTCTGGGCATCGGTGCCTTGTTCATTGGAATGCAAAATGCGGTGATGTTGGGATCATTTCAATATTTTTTTGCAGACAAAGGCTTACTTTGGGAATCTGTAAGAACCATATGGATTCACGGTACGATAGAAATTTCTGTCATCATCGTTTGTATATGCGCCGGGATTGTTGCAGGCAATGGTATCATGTTTCCTAAAACTTACACTCGTCTCGAATCCCTTGCCAAAAGTGCCAAAGAAGGTTTGAAAATTGTTTTAAGCACTGTGCCCTTTTTTGTTGTTGCCGGCTTCCTAGAAGGTTTTGTCACCCGACATACCGAAATGCCGGATGCTTTGGCTATTTTTATCATTTCATTTTCTTTAGCATTAATTTTGTTTTACTACGTATATTTACCATTTAAACTTCATAAAAAATACCAGGATGGATAATTTTGACATGAATCAGACTACGCCAAATAAGTTTGTCTTTAAAAAAGAGCGTGAATTTGGAGAAATTATTAGTGATACTTTTAGTTTCTTTTCTAAAAATTATAAGAGCTTTTTAAGCATATTCTTAAAATTTGTAGGGCCTTTTATCTTATTAAGTATCCTGGGAAGTACCTATTATCAATACAAAACCGGCGATCTATTTAATGAC
>CAYMXD010000648.1:0-1615 GCA_964394095.1 uncultured Mesohalobacter sp.
TATAGCCATCATGTCTTTATCTTTCGAAGCTCTTTGAAATGATTTCGCATATTTTGCTTTTTTTATTTCATCTAGATAAAGATGTAATGCCTTTTCAATAATTTTATTTTTAGGTAGTTTTAAGTCCTTGGACGCCTTTGCAAGGTCTTTAAGTAGATTGTCCGGAAGTGTTGATGTGTATGTTGCCATAATTTGAAGCTTTATTCAAACATAAAGTATATTTATTAAATATAAATATGATTTATAAATATATTTTGCTTTTATATCTTTAATTCCTCTGACAACATTAGAAGTTTGTAATAGACCACTTCTATCGGTTGGCTTGAGAATCAGATTTCCTTCATAGTTTTCCAGGCTTGAGGTTAGTGGACAAACGATTATCGTATTGATATTCCTTTTGACCATGTTTCCCGATATGACGACCGCTGGTCTTCGTCCGCTTTGCTCACTGCCTAAAACAGGATCTAAAAAAACTTCCCAAATTTCTCTTTGCCTCATTCTTCGTCGAGTTCTAAAAGCTGATTATAATAATCCGCCATACCTTCTTCTGCCATCTTGATCATATCTTCATCTTTAGCCATTCTTTTGTAAGATTTGAGGTATGCAGCTTTATCCAACTGTTCTAAGTAAACTTCAACAGCCTTTTCAATAATTTTATTTTTGGGCATCTTGAGATCTTTAGATGCTTTTGCAAGTTCTTTTAGCAAATTGTCCGGAAGTGTTGACGTGTAGGTTGCCATAGTTCAAATTTTTATTCAAATACAAATTATATTTATCAAAAATAAATATAATTTGTAAATATACTTAAGTCTGAATCTATCTTAAACTCTTTTAACGCACATTCTCAATAGAACACGCATGGCCTTGACCAACTCCGACGCATCCCGAATCGTTTTGCTCTCGGGACTTTCCCGAATTAATTCGTTCTTGGGACTCAGCATTTTTCAATCACACAAGCATAACCTTGCCCAACCCCAACACACATTGTTATTAAAGCGTATTTTTTGCCGGTGAGTTGGAGTTCTAAGGCGGCAGAGTAGGCGATTCTGGCGCCGGTGACGCCAAGCGGATGCCCGATAGCTATGGCACCGCCGTTAGGGTTTATTCTGGGGTCATCATCTTTTAGCCCCCAACTTCTTATGCAAGCCAAAGACTGTGCGGCGAAAGCTTCATTGAGTTCAATAACATCCATATCGGCTAAACTTAAGCCTGCTTTCTTTAAAGCTTTGTTTGAGGCTTCAACCGGTCCAATACCCATGATTCTTGGCTCTACACCCACAACGGCTGAGCTTAAAATTTTGGCTTTAGGTGTTAAGCCGTATTTTTTGATCCCTGCGTCTGAAGCGATGATTGTGGCCACAGCGCCATCATTCAATCCGGAAGAATTTCCCGCAGTTACACTACCGTTTTTTCTAAAAGCAGGTCGGAGCTTGGCTAAAATTTCGGGTTTGGTTTGGGGTTTGATGAATTCATCGTTTTTAAAAATAATGGGGTCTTTTTTGCGCTGAGGGATCTTGACTTCAATAATTTCTTTGGCCAGACGACCAGACTCATGTGCTTTTGCAGCTTTCATCTGACTGTGATAGGCAAAGGCATCTTGATCTTTTCTAGAAAT
>CAYMXD010000649.1:0-1610 GCA_964394095.1 uncultured Mesohalobacter sp.
CTCTACCGGTAACCCAAGTACATTTAAAGCACATTTTACATTGAAACGATAAGATTATATGAGATTTAATAAACCTATTTTTGTTCTAATAGCATTTGTCTGTTTTTCATGGGCAAAAGCTCAAGAGAGAGGCTTACCAATTTATAAGGATTACCTTACTGATAATTGGTATCTTATTCATCCCTCCATGGCAGGTGCTTCTAATTATGATAAAATTAGAGCTACTGCAAGACAGGCATGGTTTGATGTTGATGATGCCCCAAATTTACAAACCATTAGCGCTAATTTTAGAGCGGGAGAAAACGTTGGTTTGGGCGGTATTTTCTTTAACGATGCCAATGGGAATTTTGAACAAATTGGTGGTTACTTGACATTTGCATATCATTTACAATTTTCACAAAATCCAACTGAGTTAAATCAGTTATCTTTTGGGGCAAGCGTAGGGATTATTCAGGAATCTTTAGATGAAACCGGTTTTGATGTTGTTAATAACCCTGACCCTATTATCTCAGGAACAGTGCAGTCTGAAACATTCTTTAATGTAGACGTTGGTGTCTCTTATAATTTTAGGGATTTCTTCACACATGCTACGGTTAAAAATATTATTCCTCAAGAGAGAGCAATTTTTACAGAGCAGTTTGAAACTGACAATCAAAGGCAATATTTATTTTCTACAGGATACAATTTTTACACAAGAGGTTCGAGATGGTCATTTCAGCCTTCTGTGATGTTTCAGTTAAAAGAATTTACAACAGAGTCTAATTTTGACATAAACGCTAAAGCATTTTACCAATTAGAAAACAGTCAACTTTGGGGAGGTTTGTCGTATAGAAGAAGTTTAGATGGTGCAGAATTTACAGCAGACGGCGCTACGATTGAGAGCCAAAAGCTGAATACCATTTCTCCATTTTTTGGAATAACATTCAATAATTTTATGGTAGCATACACTTACACCTATCAACCTGACGATATTGTGCTTACTAATACAGGATTCCACCAATTAACCCTTGGGTATAGATTTGAAAATAATGGTGGCAAATACAAGTGTAACTGTCCGGCGGTAAATTATTAATACTTTTTTTTAATTTTAAGACACTGGCAATTTAATTTATGTTCTATAAATACCTTTGCTAAGCATAAATTATAGAGTTAACTTTATATTCTTATATACTTAACCGCATGATTTCCTCCTTATTTTCAATTTCAACTTTTAATCTCATAGATGTTTTTTAATTGGTAAATGTATTTGAAAGCTATAAAAATACCTAAACCAAATTATGCGAGCCATTCTGGGTCTATAAATAATGGTTTGATTTTTTATTATAAACATATAGCTTTCAGCCTTAAATTATACTCTTCAAAAGTTGCAACTATGTATATTTGATGAGGTTGTAATGTTGCTAACTTCACACAGCTGTGTAAGGTGAGAATAAGGAAGTGGGGTGCGAAGTTACAAACTTCGCACAGCTGATTTATTTTAAAAGCAATAGATTGACCCGAAACGGGTCATATGTTTATAGTAAATATGACTTACTGCGACTTACGACCCCGAAGAGTGTCGAATATTTTTTTGGATTTAAGTTTACGTTTGAGTTGAAAAAATAGGGGTA
>CAYMXD010000650.1:0-1610 GCA_964394095.1 uncultured Mesohalobacter sp.
AAACAAGTAGCCACAACCTACGATGTTTCGATAGACATGCCTGCAGGTCCATCGGAATTACTGGTATTGGCAGATGACACCGCCAATCCTGAGTATGTGGCTTCAGATTTATTGAGTCAGGCAGAACACGGCACGGACTCTCAGGTGGTTTTGGTCACCACCTCAAAAGCCTTTGCAGAAGCCACGAAAAAAGCATTACTGTTTCAACTGGAGAATCTACCCCGATTAGAGATTACAAAGAAAGCCATTGAACATTCAAAACTCATCGTAGTTGAAAATATGCAAACGGCTTTAGAAATGACAAACTATTACAGTCCGGAACACCTTATCATTTGTGTTGAAGATGAAACGAATGCCGTCAATCAAATTCAAAATGCAGGTTCTGTATTTATTGGGAATTTCACCCCGGAGAGTGCCGGTGATTACGCCTCAGGAACGAATCATACCTTACCTACAAACGCCTATGCCAGACAATACAGCGGCGTGAATTTGGATGCTTTCAATAAAAAAATCACTTATCAGAAAATTACGGCTGAAGGGCTTAAATCACTAGGGCCGCACATAGAAAACATGGCAGAAACAGAAGAGCTTCAAGCTCATAAAAACGCGGTGACTTTACGTTTAAAAGATATTTAAATGAAAAAAAGTATCAATTTATCAACATTAATTCGACCTGAATTATTGGAACTGAAAGCTTATTCTTCTGCCAGAGATGAATTTAGCACCAATGAAAGTATGGTGTTTTTGGATGCCAATGAAAATCCTTACCCAAGCGAGCTGAACCGCTACCCGGATCCGTATCAAACTGAACTGAAATCTAAAATTGCGGACTTAAAAAACCTGAGCTCAAATTTTATCATGCTGGGCAATGGAAGTGATGAAGTTATAGATTTATTAGTCCGTTTGTGCTGTAAATCCTACAAAGACAACATTCTGATATTTCCGCCAACCTATGGCATGTATAAGGTCGTTGCCGATCTCAATGCTGTTAAAGTTAATGCTTTAGAACTAGATGCAGATTTTCAGATTGATGTCAATCAGGCGATAAAAACTATTGATACTCAAACAAAACTCATTTTTGTCTGTTCCCCCAACAATCCAACCGGAAATACCATGAACAGAGAGCGTGTTTTAAAACTTTTAAACGAATTTGAAGGTCTGGTGGTGGTCGATGAAGCCTATCAGGATTTTTCTTCCGATGAATCATTTTTAGAGGATTTAAAAGAATATGAAAATCTGGTGGTCATGCAAACGTTCTCTAAAGCCATGGGGCTTGCAGGTGCAAGACTCGGCATGTGTTTTGCCAACCCTAAAATCATCAAATATTTAAACCGGATCAAACCACCGTACAATGTCAATAATCTTACGCAGAAAGCCGCTCTAGAAGCTTTGAATAATTATTCTAAAGTTCAAACACAGGTTGATGAAATAAGGAATGAAAAATCTAAGCTTGCAACCGCCTTAGGTGAGATATCATGGGTTGAAAACGTGTTTCCCAGTGAAGCGAATTTTCTCCTGGTCAAAGTAGATGACGCCAACAAGCGTTATCGTGAACTCCTTGAACAGAAAATTGTGGTGAGAAACAGACATAATCAACCGGGGTGTAAGAA
>CAYMXD010000651.1:0-1610 GCA_964394095.1 uncultured Mesohalobacter sp.
AACAGGTGAGCTAGATCCTGTAAATAACTCACCTGTTGCCCTTAAAGTAGTTTCTTTAGGATCAGAAGAATTGCTGAATAAATTTATAGATCGGTCACCTCTTACCATGGTCAGGTAAGGCGTTTCTGCATTTAGCTTTGTGGCATTGGTATTAAGTAATTCATCCCAGTCCTGATTAGCATTATTAAAGGTAAACATAGAGGGATTATTAGAACCACTTTGGTCAAAACCAAGGGATGCAGCCCCTCCGGTAATATGCGTTCCAAGATAATCAGGTGTTGTAGGGGTTGAGCCATTTTCCTGCCAGTTTTCATAGATAAAATCTGTGGTGGTGACTGGAGATGCCAGTAATCTGAAAGCACGCTTGGCGGGGATATAGCGTTCTACAGTCACCTCTCCCGAACCGGAAATCGTCCCTGTAAATTCATCGAGTTGTGCTGTACCATCGGCGTTGCTTCTAAAGATTATCGTGCCATTATTATCAATATCTCCTGCTAAATCTAAAATGGCAGATGGCGTTGCGTTTGTAGGTTCAAGGTCTAAAGTTGCCCCTGATGACACCGTAAGGTTGTTTCCTACAAGCGTTTCGGAAATAACAGGTGAGCCGTTTAAAATTTCTATATCATTAACAGATGTAGATGGCGTTGCGCCTGTTACCGGATCATTTGGTGACCATGAGCCGGAATCGTAGGTATATGTTGTAACAACTGGATTAAAGTTAACTACAATATCATCTATAGAAAACTCATCTCTAGAGCCCCCACCGGTATCATCATCACTTTCCCAACGTAAGTAGAAATAATCACCATCAGCAATTGAAAGACTTGAAATGGATGCAGATTGATTGTTAGACACCCATGCCGGACTTGAATCTGCAGCTTCTCCGGATGTAAAATCTAGACTGCCAACCGGTGTATATGTTGAATCATCTGTACTATAAGAAAAATTGAAGGAGTTACCTCTCGCTTCATTATTTAAAACATATAAAATATATGATATGTCAATATCGGTTACAGTTACACCTGTTTGGTTTTGGGCTCGAAGTGTAATCGTACCTGGGGTAAAATCACTACCTATTGGCTGAACTCCTAAAGAAAAGTCAGCCGCTGAAGTTTCAAAAGCATAAAAACCACCGGTAGTTTCACCTCCGGTAGACGAACCCCTTGCAAAATCACCTGATGTTTCTGTATCGCCAAAATTTGTATCGCCATCAGACATGCCGGTTGATTTCCAAGCCTCAGAATTTAATTGCCCGGCAGAAGGTGTTGGCGTAAATCCACTACCATTAAATTGGCCATTATTGACCCCTGCAACTGTATTATCAAAGTCAATAATAAAATCAGTATTTTCAGCTGTGATTTGCCAGCCTAAGGGTGCTGTTTCATCATCTACAATAGTAACTGTATGTTGACTTGTAGTGATGGTTATGCCGGTTGAAGTTGTTTCAGCAATTTCTAAAATGATGGTTTCGTCATCAAAACCTGGATCAGGATTGATATCTAATGAAATATTTTGAGTACCGTTCCCTGTAAAACTTAAAGAAGTTGTATTCAGCGTATAATCTCCAGCTTCAGCCGTACTACTGCCATCTACAGTAACACTTAAATCTA
>CAYMXD010000652.1:0-1603 GCA_964394095.1 uncultured Mesohalobacter sp.
CTTGCTTGGGTGTGTTATTCATTTTAATTTTTTATCTCATGGTGATGACCACCCAAAAGCACGGCATGTCTGTGGTTTCTGTGGCGAGTAAAATGAGTTTAAGCATTCCTGTGATATTTGTGATTTTCTACTATGGCGAAAGCTTAACGCTGCTCAAAGTATTAGGCATCATTTTGGCCTTAATCTCGGTCTATTTGGTATCTGCCAAGACCAAAGATGGCTTAAAAGTCAATACATCTGCATTATTATTACCATTTGCGGTCTTCCTCGGTAGTGGCATTATAGAATCATCCATCAAAGTCTTGCAAAACGATTATGTCCCCAAGATTGAAACCCCGGTATTTTCTGCCTCACTTTTTTTCTTTGCCGCCCTCACCGGTTCAATCATTTTTATCATAAGATTTTTCAAAACCAAGGAATTGTTTAGAATAAAAGATGTCATCGGCGGAATCGCTTTGGGTATTCCCAACTATTTTTCAATTTATTTTTTAATCGAAGCCCTCAGAAATCCAAATTTAGACAGCTCAATTGTCTTCGTCATCAACAATGTTTCAATTGTAGTGCTATCCACAATAGTTGGCATTTTACTATTTAAAGAACATTTGTTCAGAAAAAATAAAATTGGTATTGCTATTGCCCTGTTAAGTATTATTTTAGTGGCATATTCTAATTATAAATTATAATAAATCTATGAATTTTAATCTATCAAAAATCCTGTCCAAACCCTCAAAAGAAGTCTTATTGAAAGATAAAGCCAGCAAGTTTTTTGGCTATGCGTTTCCCGTTCAAAACCAGACTGATATTGAAAAGGCCTTAGATCAACTCAAAACCCAGCACCACAAAGCCCGTCATTTTTGCTACGCCTGGCAACTTAGTAAAACCTATGACACTTACAAAGTCAACGATGACGGCGAACCCAATAATTCAGCCGGTATGCCGATTTACGGGCAGCTACAAGCTTTTGAAATCACCAACTGTCTCGTCGTCGTGGTGCGGTATTTCGGCGGCACCAAACTCGGCGTCGGCGGACTCATTTCTGCCTACAAAACCACCGCCAAAATGGCTTTAGAAAACGCCAAGATTCAAACCCACACTATCGATACGCCCTTGCAAGTGACCTGCGAATACGATATAATGAACGAGGTGATGCGTTTGGTCAAGGAATGTGACCTCAACATCATAGAACAAGACCTGAAAATTCGCTGCAAGTTTATCATCAGCATTCGGCAAAAAGATTTCGATAAAGTCAAATCTCGTTTTGAACAGGTTTACGGTTTAGAGCTTAAAACTTTAGAGTAATATAATATGGCTACCCAGTTTAATCTCAGAAATTGAATAGCATTTTAAAATTAAGTGTTGTCGTCATTTTATAGCCCACGATTTCAATCGTGGGCTTAAATAAGATATCATATCATTCTATATGGTTTCAAGCATTTACCCTCGAGAGAAAAAAATTAGAAAACGAATTTGTGTATAATCCGGTGTTTATTGAGAACTAAATGGGTAATCCAATAAAATAATTTGGGCCTGCCCAGACAAGGTTTAGGTTCATCATTTGGGCGTGCCTCCCGCAAAAGGCGGGAGTCGGGCTATCCGTTACAAG
>CAYMXD010000653.1:0-1594 GCA_964394095.1 uncultured Mesohalobacter sp.
TTCTACTAGGTCAAAAATTCTGAAATCAAGCTGGTATAGGCGTCTGCTTCCGTCTATGTGGTACTAATCATGGTGATGAAGGCCGCAAAGGCGATAACTATTTTTGTCCATTCCCCTAAGGTTTGCGCATACAAATCTATCAACTGACCAGAAAACCCAACGCTGCTTTTAGAAAATTCTAGTCCACTGCCAAACATAACCAGAACTCCTAACATGAAAAACAAAACTGCAATTACAGATGCAGCAACATAGCCAATATTGAAATCCCAAAGCGCATCTTGAGCTGTAGTTTGTTTACCGGTAAATTTACTTTTTTCTTTTGTCCATATAGAATGCCAAATTGAAGCGTCTATGGGGATTGGCATCCAACCCATAAAAGCAACAATAAATGCTATACTACTGGCTGAGGTTAGTGAAGGCGTGTCAATAAAACTAGGATTCTTCTGAATGCTCACAGCAGCAATAATGACGGCCATAAATGTAAGCAAAGTGAGTATGCTAATGATAACTTTCATGCTTTTGTCTAAAGTTTTATACCTCCCCCAAAAGAGTATGATTAAGCAGATGGATAAAATGATAGCACACCAAATTGTAAGAGATAATCCAATAGGCATCAAATAAGCTGCCAAGCCGCCAGTCACTAGCGTCACTGCAGCAAGTATAATAAACATACTTGCCACTGAAATAAATAGATAGGTATAATACTGAAATTTACCGAGTTGCTTATAACCTTCAATCAAGTTTTTTCCGGTGGCAGCAGTGTATCGAGGCCCCATCAATAAAAAAGGATACTTTGAAATACAGGCTATAAGCAAAGCAAAAATCAATACCCAACCGTATTCTGCGCCCGCTCTTGTAGATTGCACCAGATGTGAAACACCGATGGCTGCACCGGCCAGCAGAAACCCGGGCCCTATATTTTTAGATAATTTTGACATATATTTTAAAAGTGTATAAATTTAGGATTTTTTACTTTAGCCATCATTTATTTCTGAAGCTTTAGACTTAAAAAAAGATAATATCTTTCATGGTGAACATATTTTTAGCAAAGCGGACATAAAGTTCAGTTCAAAAATGTAATTTAGTGCCAAATTTTTCGTTTTTGTTTTAAATCATCAATCAACTATGCTATTAAGCCTTATACAAACCGCAGCCGACCAAGCCGAACAGGCTGCCGAAGTTTCTGAAGAAAAATCCATTTCTCTGTTGGAGCTCTTATTCAGCGGTGGTCTTGGAGGTACCATTATCATTGTCATTTTGGGTGTTTTACTTTTTGCGGCTATATACATTTATTTTGAACGTTTATTCGCTATTAAAGCCGCTTCAAAAACCGACAAAAATTTTATGTCGCAAATCAAAGATTATGTGGTCAGTGGTAATATTGAATCCGCAAAAGTACGTTGCGCTCAAGAAAATTCGCCGGTAGCCCGATTGACTGCCAAAGGCATTTCTCGTATTGGCAATCCGTTAGAAGACATCAATACCGCCATAGAAAACGCAGGCCGACTTGAAGTTTACAAATTAGAAAAAAATGTGAGCATCGTCGCTACAATTGCCGGGGCAGCACCAATGATTGGATTTTTAGGAACGGTAA
>CAYMXD010000654.1:0-1594 GCA_964394095.1 uncultured Mesohalobacter sp.
TGTGGCCTTTGCGTGAAATAAGAATATGATTATCAATGCTTAAAGTAGACTGATTCGTTACTATTTTTTGTTGAAATTATTTTAAGTATTTGGTTGTTATCGTTCTAGGAATCTCTCTGAAAAAACTCACCATTGGCTCCGTCGTTTTCAATCAAAACAGGTTTTATGGCATCGGGTAAGACCGCCTCAACCTGATTTGGAGCAAACTCACCGCCAAGGTCGGTTTGCAGCCAACCGGGATCAAAGTAATTTAAGCGTACCGGCGTATCTTTTAAGGCAAAAGCTAAATCCATAGACAATTTATCTACAGCCCACTTTGAAGCTCCGTAAGGTGCTAATTCTGGCTGGTCTGCAATTCGAGAAGTTGTATTAACAATGCGTCCAAAACCATTTTCTATCATCTTTGGTATAAAAGCACTACAGAGTTTGTACATGGCAATAACATTTACCTGAAAAGTTTTTAACCAGTCTTCGGTGGTATGCGACCAAATATCTTCTTTATAATCGATCATAATTCCCGCGTTATTGTATAAAATATCTATCGGTACATTTAAATCTTTAACCTGCTGAATAAGATTTTTAACCTCATCATCACTAGACAAATCGCCAGAAACACTATAGGTTTTTACATCGTAAGTTTTCAGCATCTCTAAGGTGTCTTTTGTATGTTCGATTTTTCTACCGTGAACTACGATATTACATCCTCTGTCTGCCAGACCTTTGGCTACTTGCTGACCTATTCCTCGTGTAGAACCCGTTATCAGGGCGTTTTTTCCTTTTAAGTTTATCATAATTGAATTTTTAAGTAATTTAAAAATAAATCAATGACACACAAACTATACCTGAAAATCTATAAATCTTTCAATTATCTTTAAATGCAGTTTTTCTGTTTTTAATTTGATTTTCAATATTCCCCCTCGTGTTGTGAGTTTTTCAAGTTCAGCAGTTTTAAAACATGGCTCTAAAACTTCAATGTAAGTTTGAAGTTTCTTTAGACTATCCTCTTCGGCATTGGTAATGTAGTTTTTATGATGATGCAAGATGAAGAGTTTAGGATTTATAACTTGAAGAATATGATCTAAAAAAGTCCTTTGCCTTATAAAAATATCTTTCTCAATATCACATTTGGTAGTCCATTCAGCGGTCGTTAATAAGGTCTGAGCTTTTGATGAAAGTAGTAAATGACCTGATGTAAAAGTGGCTTTTTTGTACTTGAATACCCAAGGTTTAGTCGCATTGATTTTACCAAGCATGGCATAGGACCAAGCATTGTATTCTCCTTTAAATTGACCTTCTTGTTGTTCTATAAAGACCTTAAATCAAGAATAGAGCTTCTTGTTTTGTTCAAAAAAAGGTGAGTCTGTTTTGGAATTTTTTGGCATATTTCAACTATTTTGAAAGCCTTTTTAATCATTAAATGGTATAGGGTGAGTCAAGATATTGGGGGTTTATTATTTCTAAAATTTTTATTTTGGATACATGCTCGAATAGAATAAAAGATAACTAGATTTTTTCTATTAAATTTTAAAATTAACAACTTAAATCATATTACTAAGTTTAAAATCTAAAAGGTTGATTTCAATATTTTGACTTT
>CAYMXD010000655.1:0-1579 GCA_964394095.1 uncultured Mesohalobacter sp.
ATTTTTTAATTTTATAGTTGATTCTAGGCGTTTTGTTTTTCGAGCTATTGGTTTTCGTATTATATTCGGGCATACTTGTTACGCTGATCAGGCTCGGATTTGATAAGACTATCTTTCAAGCTGATATATTCTTGAAAATACTGGTCTTGTTTTTGAGGTGCAGTTTTGGCCAACCATAGTAAAGCTTCTAATTGCTCTTCTACAATGTTGTGCGTTTGAGCATCGTTAAAAGCCTGTTGCGCATATTGATAACTTTGAGCTATGTCTTTTTTGGCATAAAGCACCTCTGCCAACCTTAAGCGGGTTTGTATAGCAATAGCGGATTTGCCCAGAGAATCTTTTAACCGTAGGGCATATTCTAAATCTTCTTGCGCCGTGGTGGTATTGCCTGCTCTGTATTGGGCATAAGCCAAGTTGTCGAGTAATGCTGCGTATAGACTTGGAAACACCTGCTGAATATCTGGAACAGCTAAGGCTTTTTGAAAAAGTTTTTGCGCTTCCGCATAATCTTCTGTATGGATATACACCGACCCCATAAAATTATGGGTTTGGGCTAAAAAAGAAGAATAGTTGTGTTTAAACTCTGTTTTGTTTTGCTCTAATACGTTTAAAGATTTATTGTAGTATTCAAAGGCTTTATCTTGGTTTTGGAGTTTGCCTAAAGTTATAAATACACTTTGATAAGCAAAAAATAAGGTTCTTTTATTTAAAGTTGAATCTGATTGCCTTAAGGCTTTAAAGTTATATTCTAAAGCCTTATTGTAATCATTGATATGGGTATAAATATTGGCTTTTGAATTGTAACAATAACTTAAATAAACAGGATCATTAATTTTTAAAAATAATTTCTCAGATTTGTTGATATAAAATAATGCAGAATCTAAAGCAAAATGTTTTAAATGGTAATCACCTAAATAATTATAAGCTCTTGCAATATTATATACATTGTCAATATTTAAAGCTTCTGTCTTAATTTCATTAATAAACTTTTTCTCTAAACTATCTTCTTTAATAAAAATTAAACTGTTAACAATTTTAAATTTATTTCTTAATCGTGTTGAGTCATTTGAGATATTATTTAGTAGATCAAAATACTTTTTTAAAGAATCAACTTTAGTTGTATTAAGTATTTTAACATCAAAAGATAATTCTATATTTTCATCTAGACGATCAAGAATTATATTCTCGTTATTGTTTTGGGAAAAACAAGACAAACCAAAAATTAAAATTATTGGCTGTATTCTAATTACCCTTACCAGTTTCTCTCGGATCCACCTCACGACTAGGGATACTATCCGTAGGGATGACCGGTTGATTTTCTCGAAGTTGGATGTCATTACATTATCTTCAAAAGGGGATTCACTACAACTGATGTTGCTCAACAATATTACTAAAACTAGCCCGAATAGGAATTTAAAATTTTTCATTTTTCTGTTTTTTAATGATTAAACTTTGATAAATTCGGGCGCCCTTATGTTGTTAACAATATCAAAGTTAAGGACTTACATCAGTTTAATTTTACACTAAAAATGTAGTAAATGTTAAATTTTTAAAGATTTAAAGTAGATAGTCTAAATTG
>CAYMXD010000656.1:0-1575 GCA_964394095.1 uncultured Mesohalobacter sp.
GAAATACCAAATCTCTGAGGTGTTCGATACATGCGTCCCACCACACAATTCAATTGAATCTCCAAATTTTATGGTTCTCACCTTATCCCCATATTTTTCACCAAACAAGGCCATGGCGCCCTGAGCTTTGGCGTCTTCAAAAGTTATTGAACGATTTTCCTCTAAATTGATACGGTTTTTAATTAATTTATTGACCAAATTTTCAACGGCAGACAATTCTTTATCGGTTAATTTTTCGAAATGGGAGAAGTCAAACCTCAAATATTTATCATTGACTAAAGAGCCTTTTTGTTCGACATGTTTGCCCAGCACTTCCCTTAATGCATAATGCATAAGATGGGTAGCCGAATGGTTGCAGGCCGACAAAAAGCGTTTGTGTTCATTTATTTTGGCCGTAAAGCTAGCTTCGAGGTCTTGAGGCAGTTTTTTCGCGATATGAATAATATCCCCGTGTTCTTTTTTAGTGTCTAGAACAGCAATACTTTCGTCGCTAAAACTCAACTCACCTTGATCGCCAACTTGCCCGCCACCTTCGGGATAAAAAGGCGTTTGGTCTAAGACTATCTGATAGCGTGTTCCTTCCTTTTTGGTTTTTAGGCTTCTGTATTTAACGATTTTTGAGGTTGTTTCTACATGATCATAACCTAGAAATTTACTGTCTTGTCCGCCATCTAGAACCGTCCAGTCTCCGGTCTGACTTTCAGACGCTGATTTGGAACGTTTTTTTTGTTTTTCGAGGGCTTTATGAAATTCCTTTACATCATAAGTGTAGCCTTTTTCTTCTAAAATAAGTGCCGTCAAATCAATCGGAAAGCCAAAAGTATCAAACAATTCAAAAGCTTTATAGCCGGAAATTGTTTTAGAAGAACTACCATTCACGATATCTTCAAGGCGTTTGAGCCCCTGAGATAAGGTTTTCAAAAAACTCTGCTCTTCTTCTTGGATGACACGTTCACATAATGCTTGTTGCTTTTTGATTTCAGGATAATCCTCTTCAAATTGATTGACTAAAACATCAACCAGTTTGAACATAAAAGGCTGGTTTAGCTCCAAGAAATTATAGGCATACCTCACCGCTCTTCGCAGTATACGTCGTACGACATAACCGGCGCCATTGCTGGAAGGCAGTTGCCCATCTATGATACAAAAAGCGACCGCTCTAATGTGGTCTGCAATCACACGAATCGCGATATCTTCAGCTTCATTTTTGCCGTAATTATGGCCTGATAATTTTTCAATTTCCCCGATTATGGGCTGAAAAATATCGGTATCGTAGTTTGATTCCTTTTGTTGTAAGACACGGCAAAGCCTTTCAAAACCCATGCCTGTATCGACATGTTTTTGTGGCAGATTTTCAAGCTCACCGCTAGCTTTTCTATTGAACTGGATAAATACCAGATTCCAGATTTCAATGACCTCGGGATGGTCTTTGTTAATCAATGCTTTGGTTGGTATGTTTTGTTTATCTTCCTCAGAACGCAGGTCGATATGAATTTCAGACGCAGGACCACAAGGGCCTTGTTCGCCCATTTCCCAGAAATTATCTTTTTTGTTCCCCAGGACAATTTTATTTTC
>CAYMXD010000657.1:0-1572 GCA_964394095.1 uncultured Mesohalobacter sp.
AAGCCTATGATATAAATAATCACGCGTAATCCATGCGTAAATACATTCCAAAATTCTTCTTGCTTAGTTTGTACGTATGGCAAACTTTTCTTTTTCACAAAGATAATGGGCTTTATGAAATAGTATTGATTATTCCCAGATAAATGGGAATACCAAGGGTAATGTTGAATGGAAATGTAATAGCTAACGCCATTGGCAGATAAAGCCCGGGATTAGCTTTTGGAATAGCCAATCGCATTGCTGCAGGCACTGCTATATAGGAAGCACTGGCTACCAAAATAGATATTAACAGCCTATTGCCAACGCTCTCTAATACAAATGAAGACAAAACAGCGGTAACACTGCCATTAAAAACAGGCATGAGGACAGAAAACAGCAAAGCTGCCCAACCTTGTTTTAGGAGGTCTTTGAGATGTTTACCACTGGTTATGCCCATGTCTAGTAGAAATACAGCTAAAAAACCTTTAAAAATATCGGTGGTAAACGGGGCAATTCCTTGAGCCTGCTCCTCACTGGCCATAAAGCCTATAAACAAACTACCCACCAATAAAATAACACTTCCATTACTTAGTGAATGTTTTAAAATACTTCCAAAGTTTATTTTACTACTGTTTTGTTCGCCTCTGCTGAATAATGATAAAAGTAAAACCCCCATCACAATAGACGGGGCTTCCATAGATGCCATAACCGCTACCATAAATCCGTCAAACTCTATATTTTGAAGCTCTAGAAATGATACAGTTGTCACAAAAGTCACTGCGCTGATAGATCCGTATGCTGCAGCAATAGCAGCCGCATTGAATTTTCCGAAGCGTTTTCGTAAAATTAAAAACGAATAGATAGGAACTACAATCGAAGATAAAATCCCAATACTAAAGGCCCAAAATATTTCTGAATCTAAGCTGCTGTGAGCCAACTCCTGTCCCCCTTTAAAGCCTATCGAAAACATAAGGTATAAAGAAATAAATTTAGCAGAATTTGAAGGGATTTCTAAGTCGCTTTTAATTTGAGAAGCAAATATTCCCAAAAAGAAAAATAAAAGAGCAGGATTGGTTATATTCTCTAAAAGTAAACTAATATCCATGATTTAAATCAGGTTTTTAGATGTGGTGTACTTCTGATTAAGAACTATCGAAATTTTTAAGTTGTTTGTTTTAAGTAAAGTAGAAATTTTCGGATTTCGTTTAAGAATTGCCAGTTGCAATTCAGATTTATATAAGGCTAAAGCCCTTTTTTTCTCTTCTATGGAGCTCATGGATTCAAATTTGTCATATTTTTTATGATATATGCGGGAAAGTAAATCTTCAGCAGAGGTATTATAAAATTCATAAGGGTCGAAAATGTTCCCAATAAATCTGCACTCTGGATTGGCTACTATACATACTTTATTTATTTTGTGTTCTTTTACAAGAGATGTAATTTGATTTATCTGTGCATTGTCAAAAGAAAATAATCCGGCTAAAGCTGTCATGAAATAAGAATTTTCACCAAATTCAATTCTCAATTTTTGTTCAATATGCCAGGTAGGACAAATCAGGAATAACCTGGAATTTGGTTTTTGAGATATAAAAT
>CAYMXD010000658.1:0-1572 GCA_964394095.1 uncultured Mesohalobacter sp.
GGCGATCACGACATTTGGTTCGCCTGGCTGAAAAAATGAGACTGGGAAAAATCAAATGCGGAATGGACACGCCGTGAAAAGGAAAAAGACGACAAAGACAAAACAAAAACAAAAACCAAAGACGATGAAAATGATGAGGAGGACGACGAAGAGTCCTCTGCTATTGTGATTGATTTTGATAAGATTTATCAACGTTTGGAGCAGGTAACGCGCTACACAGGTGGTGAATCTGATTTTACTTTTGATGCTAAAGGCGAACACATTTACTTCACCAATAGTGGTGTTAGCCGTAAAAATTACGACATTGACCGAAGTCTGTTTAAAATCAAATGGGATGGCAGTGATAAAAAAGAAATAAAAGGCGGCAAAAATACTTACGGGATACAAAAATACCAATTAAATAACAAAATATATTTGATGTCGCTTGGAGGACAAAACACATTCTTTAATACCATGTCTTATAAATTTGATAAACGACCGGTAAATTCTGAGATGAAAATTCGCTACAAAGAAGAATTAGAACAAATTTTTGAAGAGGGATGGCGAGTGCTGGACGCTGGCTTTTACGATCCTGAATTCCATGGACAGGATTGGGATAAATTGAAAAAGACTTATAAGCCCTTAGCTTTAAATGCTTCAACTAAACAAGATTTTCAAATGATTTTCAATTTGATGTTAGGCCAGTTGAATGCCTCTCACATGGGACTTTACGGCAGAGACAGCCAAAAAGATACCCAAAACGAACGTACGGGACTGTTGGGCATAGAGGGTGAATCTTCAACAAATGGATTTAAAATCACTAGAGTGGTTTACGACAGCCCGGCCGATAAAACAGAAAGTCAGTTGCAAGTTGGTGATGTGATTACAGCCGTGAATCAAAATGAAGTTCAATCTTCAGGCAATTTCTTTGCACATCTCGAAGGTGTGGCTAACGAACGCACCTTACTCAGTGTAAATCGAGCAGGTAATGATATGGAGTTTATCATTTGGCCAAGCAATTCTTTGCGCACCGAATTATACAACGAATGGGTAGAAAACCGAAGACAATTGGTCGATGAATATTCTAAGGGTCGCCTTGGCTATTTGCACATTCAAGGCATGAATTGGACCTCTTTTGAACGTTTTGAACGCGAACTCATGGCCGCAGGTTATGGCAAAGAAGGCATTGTGATTGACGTGCGTTATAACGGTGGCGGCTGGACGACAGATTATCTGATGGCTGTGTTGAATGTTGATCAGCATGCTTACACCATTCCGCGTGGTGCAGCTAAAAGTTTGGAAGACCACAAACAATACAAAGAAAATTACCCGTTTGGCGAGCGACTGCCACTGGCGTCTTGGACCAAGCCCTCTATTGCGTTGTGTAATCAAAATTCCTATTCCAATGCTGAAATCTTTTCGCATGCCTATAAAACTTTGGGTTTAGGAACTTTGGTCGGCACACCAACTTTTGGGGCGGTCATTTCAACAGGCGGGGCGAGATTGCAAGACGGCTCATTGATTCGTTTGCCGTTTAGAGCTTGGTATGTGAAAGCAACAGAAGAAAACATGGAAAACGGCCCGGCCGTTCCA
>CAYMXD010000659.1:0-1571 GCA_964394095.1 uncultured Mesohalobacter sp.
AATGATATTCAAGTCTACAGACCCTTTTTAATTAGAAGCGGGCAGCAGGAGGGCTTGAGTTTTGTCAATGCTGACATGGTGAGGAATATCGAGTTTTCTGCTGGTGGATTTAAAGCCCAATATGGAGATAGACTTTCATCTGTACTAGATATCACGTATGAAAGACCCGTAGATTTCATGGCAAGTTTTGAAGGAAGTTTTCTCGGCGGCTCGGCTATGCTTGGTGGAATTTCAAAAGACAAAAAACTATCAGCAATTACCGGTATTCGGTATAGAGATAATTCTCTGTTTGTCAATGCCGGAGATACCGAAGCTAACTTTAGACCCCGTTTTTTTGATGTTCAAAGTTATATAACCTACAAATTTAATGACAAGTTTGAGTTGGGTTTTCTCGGGAACATTTCTATAAATGACTATGAATATAAACCTTTTACCAGACAAACCAATTTTGGAACACTTCAAGATCCTAAAGCTTTACTGGTGTTTTATGATGGTGAAGAAGATGACGAGTACAGAACTGCATTTGGAGCCCTTAAAGCCACCTATGATGTCAATGAAAATTATACTGCAAAATTTATAGCCTCTGCTTATCATACACAGGAACAGGAGCATTTTGATATTCTAGCACAGTACAGATTAGGCACGGTGAATTCCAGTATTGGAGATGAAAATTTTGGTGAAGTAGAATTCACCCAAGGTGCAGGTGGGCAGTTCAAGCACGCCAGAAACGATTTAGATGCGTTGATTTTTAATGTTGATCATCAGGGCGACCTTAAGATTGATAAACATTTGATAAAATACGGTGTAAAATACACCCACGAAGACATCAGAGACCGCTTGCAGGAATATGAAATTGTAGATTCAGCAGGCTTTAGCATAAGACCTCCTCTTCCTGACTTTGCCAATGATCAGCCTTATAACCCAAATGAGAGTCCGGTTGAACCTTTTACACGAATCCGTTCCTTTAATGATGTACAGATAGATAGATTTACCAACTTTGTACAATGGAGTTATCAGAATAAAATCGGCAAGGCCAAAGCCTGGTATAATGCTGGCGTACGATCACATACCTGGCGGGTTAGCGGCCAGAATATTCAGGCAAATACACAAACTGTGATTAGCCCACGAGGACAATTCGCCATCAAACCGGATTGGGAAAAAGATATGCTGTTTAGAATATCGGGTGGTCTGTACTATCAACCTCCATTTTACAGAGAGATACGTCGTCCGGATGGCAGTATAAATGAAAATGTGAAAGCGCAGCAGTCCTTTCATATCGTCGCAGGACATGACTATAGTTTCAACATGTGGGATAGGCCATTTAAGCTGGTTTCCGAAGTGTATTATAAAGGTTTAAATGATGTAAATCGATTTACAGTTGAAAATGTTAGAATCCGTTATCAGGCCAATAATAATGCTGAAGCTTATGCTTATGGCTTAGATATGCGATTGAATGGTGAGTTTGTGCCCGGCACAGAAAGCTGGTTCAGTTTTGGGTTTTTACAAACCGAAGAGAAATTTGATGAACGTGGGTTTATTTCTAGACCAACAGATCAACGCTTAAAATTTGC
>CAYMXD010000660.1:0-1570 GCA_964394095.1 uncultured Mesohalobacter sp.
ACCTTTAATTTCATGGATAAAATGCTTATGATGCCATAATTTATAGGGACCATACAATTGTATGTCTACAAAATAATCGGGTTTTTTAACTTGAGTTATTTCAGTTACCCACTTTGTTTTAAATCCTTTGAAAGGCGAAACATTGTATTCTATCAACTGACCGGCGTAGGCTTTTTCACCTGCACCTGAAATAATATCAAATCCCATATCGTCTGGCATAAGCTTTTGAAGATTTTGAGGATCTGACAAAAAATCCCAAGCTTCTTCCTTACTTATTGGGACATTTAGGGATTTTTTGAGTTTATGTATTTTCATAATTCAAAAATATTATAGTTTTTGTTTAATAAAAAATCTCTGAAGTTAAACAATTGTTATTCTTTGAGGGGGTGAAGATTTGGTTTAAAGTTTGTATATTTACTTTTTAAAACAAAAAATGAAATATTTATCTATTATACTACTTTTGGGATGTTTATTGTCCTGTCAAGGATTAAAAAATATTGAGGAACAGCCCCAATGCCCAAAAGACTTTGAATGCTACACCGAAATTAAGGATAATAAAGAAATTAATGTACTTGAAGATACTATTGGACAAAGCTATCTTAGACTTGAGGATACTGAAAACAGCATGGTTGTCAAGTATATTTATGATTTTAAACGTGATCCCAGAATTATGGATGATGGATACCGTGAAATAATTTATTTTCAGATCCCAAAAGATACTAAAACACTAGAATTAGAGAATTCTGAGATGTCAAATATAAAACTTTACATTCAAAAATCTTGTTTTTGTCCGGATGGGGGATATGAGCAAATCTTAAACGGCAAATTTAAATTAAAGAAATATCAAAATAGTTTGGTTTTTGATTTGGAATTCGAGGTTCAAAAAGATGTAAAACTTAATTTAATTCAAACTAAAGTTGAACTTTAATACATATTAATATGTGATTGTTCTAAATCTGAAATAATCCTTTTAAATTGTAGAGAGCTTGTCTAAAGTGAATTTCACCAAATCATTAATAACACCTTTAGAATTTTTACTAAATTCTTTGGTAGTTCTATTAGCCACAATTGCATTTAAAGATAAAGCATGATGGCCAAGCATTTTTGCTAAAGCATAAATAGCACCGGTCTCCATTTCAAGATTAGTAACCTTGTATGCATTATGTCTAAAATCTGTAAGACGGTCTAAAAAGGTCTCATCAGATAATTTGAGTCTAAGTGTTCTACCCTGTGGACCATAAAAGCCAATATTGGTTGAGGTTATACCGGAAGTCACTTGAATTTCTTGTTCAAATTTATCTGCAAGTTCATCGCTGCATTCAACAATGTAGGGTAGTGGGTGCTTATCTGAGAGTTTCATATGTTCAATGAGATTCTTAGTTGCTTCTTTGTGAACGACATCATTCGCATAGTGATGAATAAGTCCGTCGAAACCCAGACCTGCTTTACTCATAACAAACTTATCCAGTTCAACAAAATCTTGAAGTCCACCGGAGGTTCCTAACCTTATAATATTTAAGGAGGTTAATTTTTCTTTGCGTAATGGTAGTTGTCATGGGGATTGTACTGA
>CAYMXD010000661.1:0-1554 GCA_964394095.1 uncultured Mesohalobacter sp.
TTGTCGGTATGGCCTTCAATAAGAACCGAAATATCTGGATTTTGTGCTAAAACTGCAGCCAGTTCTTTTATGGCTTTTTTGCCTTCATTTCCAACCCTCCAACTGCCTGAAGCAAATAATAATTTATTTTCCATAGAAACATAAACCTTGCCATCTCGTTGTTCAACACGCAAACCTCGGCCTTCAAAATCTACTAAGGCGTCCATCAAATTATCTTTTAAAGCTGTGAGTTTAGCCTCTTTTGATGCGATAAGACTCTCTAATTCATTTATCCTAAAAGAGCGTTCTTCAAGGTCATTTTCCAGACTCTCTAATCGCTTACGTTCTTCAGCTAGGGCTTTTTCTTTAGCTTCTAATTGTTTAAGAAGCTCTCTATTGCGGTCTATGTTTTCAGAAAGTAGTTTACTGCTGTTTTTTTCTAAGGCCTGATAAGACTCTTTTAAGGTATTTAGTTTTTCGGTTTGACTTTCATAATCAGATACCAGGAGTTGGTAATCTTCTTTCAAAGCAATTAACTCGTTTTGAGTGTCATCTAAAGTAGAGCTGAGACTTGTTTTCGAGTTTTTAGCATCTCTTAATTTTTTCATCAACAAATCATTCTGAGATTGAAGATTATCATAGCGATTTTGAAGATTAACTAAATCTTTTTTTGGGACGCAGCTAAAAATAAGCCCTAAGCAAAGGCTTAAAAGCAAGTGTTTAATTTTCATATCAATAGGTTTAAAAATCTAATTTGAGCAATACCGGACAGTGGTCGCTGTGTTTGGCTTCCGGTAATATAACGGCTCTTTCTATATTTTGTTTTATGGGTTCGCTAACCAAATGATAATCCAATCGCCAACCCTTATTATTTGCACGAGCATTGGCGCGATAACTCCACCAAGAATACTGCTCTATGCCGGGGTTTTTAAACCGAAATGAATCGGTAAAACCATTGTCTAAAAACTTACTCAACCATTCGCGCTCTTCGGGTAAAAATCCTGAAACACTTTTTAGTCGAACTGGATCGTGAATATCGATAGGTTCGTGACATATGTTGTAATCCCCACAAATGACCAAGTTTGGGTGTTTCGTTTTTAATTGGTTGATGTAATGGTAAAAATCATCCATAAAATCAAACTTTAGCTGAAGTCGGGCATCGTTGGTGCCTGAAGGCAGATACAAACTCATCAAAGAAAACTCCTCAAAATCTACACGCAAAATTCGCCCTTCATCGTCCATATAATCTATGCCACAGCCCAACTCCACATGCTTTGGTTTCACTTTTGAAATGATGCCTACACCACTATAGCCTTTCTTTTGAGCCGAAAACCAATAGGTGTATTTGTAGCCGAGTTGATGAAAAGCTTCGGTTTCAATTTGGTCTTCAAGGGCTTTGATTTCCTGAAAGCAAACCACATCGGCGTTGGCGTTTTTTAGCCAGTTTGTAAGTCCTTTTCGCATGGCCGCTCGAATGCCGTTGACGTTGTAAGAGAGTATTGTCATTTTTCTAGTTTTTTCTTTTTTGAAACATTAAGGCATTAAGTCGCATTAAGAGTATTCTGTATTATGCTT
>CAYMXD010000662.1:0-1552 GCA_964394095.1 uncultured Mesohalobacter sp.
GCCACCAATATTTGCTGTAACATGACCCATATAACGTCTGTATTGTCCTACAACTTGGCCATAAAGGTCATCTAGGTCATCGTAATTTTTTCCATCCTCTGCAGTCCATTCGATAAGGTTGGGGACGATTCGCTTTAAGTTAGCAATACCATATTCTGAAGCTTTCATACTATCGTCACCTAAATCCTCAGTTTGAGAACTTGGGTCTATAACGCCACCAATCTGCTGACTTCCAAATCTATACATCGGGTCGCCTGCTTTTTCTAAAATCCATTCGTCTAAAATTGATTTTTCATCTTTGGCAGACTTATCCGGTATAGGTTTGTAACCCCACATGATGGAATATTTATCATAGGGCCCAATATTTGGCATTAAAGCCACATCACCATCACCCGGTTGTGCTATGTAGTTGAATCTGGCATAGTCCATGATAGAGGGTGCTGTGCCGTATTTTTTAGTAAACTCAGGGCTTCTTAAATCCTCAACATCATAAGCAACACTGCTTCCCATATTGTGCGGTAAACCTAAGGTGTGTCCCACTTCATGAGAAGACACAAATCTGATTAATCGGCCCATGATTTCATCTTTAAATTCTACACTACGGGCTTCAGGATTAATAGCAGCTGTTTGTACAAAAAACCAGTTTCTCAATAAAGTCATTACATTGTGATACCAATTGATGTCAGATTCCAAAATCTCCCCAGATCTAGGGTCACTTACGTGAGGGCCATTGGCATTTGGAATAGGGGAGGCGAGGTACCTGACCACAGAATACCTGACGTCTTCCGGACTCCAGTCAGGATCTTCTTCTTTTGAAGGCGGATCCATAGCAATAATCGCATTCTTAAAGCCAGCAGCTTCAAAAGCTACCTGCCAGTCTTCTATGCCTTGTTTAATATATTGTCTCCATTTTTCGGGAGTTGCTCTGTCTATATAATAAATAATGGGTTCTTTGGGTTCTACCAATTCACCATTGTTAAATTTTTCGATGTCTTCATCTTTGACCTCAAGTCTCCACCTATCGAGATATTTCACGGTTTTAGACTTTTGGGCCTCTAAACCGTAATCCGTTTGTCTGGAAGTAAACCATCCTACTCTCTGATCAAAATAGCGACGCTTCATCGGCTCTTTTGGCAGTAATACCATAGAGTTACTAAACATTAAAGATAAACTACTGGTACTTGAATTTGAAGGTGGGTTTCCTGCATTATAGGTTTTAACGTGTCTAATTTCAATATTTTCAGGATAGCTGCGAATAGTGTCAATATATGAACGTGATTTGTCTAATCTTGAAATCTTATAATTTCGTCTTCTACTATCTTGTAAACCTATGGCTTTGACATCTTCTTCAAAAAGCTTTGTTGCATTTATAACAGTGTTATTATTGATGGAATCTTTTTTATAAGCAGCGACCTCAAACCCATATAAAATAGGTTCAAAATTAGAATTAACTACAGCTTCATGAACCGGTAATGAATCATTGGCGTAGATTTCATAAGAAACGACATTCAAATATACTTTATCTCCTTTCTTCTTACATCTTAGGACCTGT
>CAYMXD010000663.1:0-1548 GCA_964394095.1 uncultured Mesohalobacter sp.
TAGTTTCTTTTGCTTCTGCGGTAGATTTTGTAATAAATACGTCATTATTAGACATATCTTTAAATGCTACTAATCTATAATTTTCAGGATGTATGCCTTTTCTCATAGGTATATAATTTTAGGATTGCAAATGTAATAATTTTATTTGATAAAAATATGAACTCGTTTAATTATTTTTGCTCAGACTTCAAGCATTTCAGATAATAATTGTGCAATTCATCTGCAGCAGTAAAAGAAGACATCTTTTGTTCTTCAATTAGTTTTAGTTTTTGTTGCAATTCTAACTTTAGTTGAGGGTTTTGATAAAAATTATTTTTTAATTTCTGATTTAGGCTATCAAACAACCAGAATTTTTGTTGGCTAAACCTGTTTTTTTCAAAATGACCGTTAGAGGAAGTTAAATTTTGAAATTTGGTAAGCATTTCCCATACTTTAATAATGCCCTTATCATTCAAAGCAGAAATACATTTAACTTTAGGAGACCATGAGCTTTCTTTTTCAGGATATAAATGCAGAGCTTTCTGAAATTCCATCTTGGCCTTTTGAGCTGCTCTGAGATTTTCGCCGTCAGATTTATTAATTAGAATGGCATCGGCCATTTCGATTATACCTCGCTTTATGCCTTGTAGCTGATCTCCGGCACCCGCAAGTTTTAGCAGTAGAAAGAAATCCGTCATACTATGAACAGCAGTTTCACTTTGTCCTACCCCTACGGTTTCTACCAAGATAATATCATAACCGGCGGCTTCACATAGAATAATGCTTTCACGTGTTTTTCTGGCTACACCACCAAGTGAACTCCCGGAAGCCGTTGGCCTTATAAATGCATTCTTTTCAGTCACCAAATCTTGCATCCTAGTTTTATCACCTAGAATACTGCCTTTGGAAATAGAACTCGATGGATCTACGGCTAAAACTGCAACTCTTTTACCTAGATTGATTAAATGTTTGCCAAAGGATTCAATAAATGTACTTTTTCCAACGCCAGGAACACCGGTAATACCTATCCTTAGTGATCTACCAGACTTTGGCAAACAGGCAGTAATGAGCTCTTCAACTATTTTTTGATGTTTTGGCTGCTCGCTTTCAACCATTGTGATCGATTGACTTAGCGCAACTTTATCATGGTTAAATAAGTCTTCTAAAATCTTTTTTGAAGATATGCTTTTTCGTTTTTTTAAGCCGTTTTGAAATCTTGGATTGATGTGATTACTCACTTTTTATGAATTTGTTGCATTCAAAGATACAGGAACTACAATATTATCCCAAGCCAAAAACATATGAACTGCACCAAATTGTTCATTAAAGTAGATTGAAAATTGTTCTGCAGTCTTTAGGTTTTTTGAGATAGGCACTTCAACTTTTAAAGCATCAAATTCTTCAATCCGTGCAGCTTTACCATCAGAAAATCTAACACCCCAGTTGTACATTTTTTCATTGAAAATAATGACCCAAGAAGTTTTCTTTGGAATCGTCCATAACGTATATTTACCTGCTTTTAGTTTTGAACCCTCAATTGTAAGGTCCTGATTGGTTTTAAATGTCGTT
>CAYMXD010000664.1:0-1543 GCA_964394095.1 uncultured Mesohalobacter sp.
TATTTTTGCAAGATACGCATCTATTTCAAATAGTACAATGTATTTCTTAAAAATCAAGTGTTTTTAGAAAATGAGCGAAAGCATAGTAACGGGCCAGTGCGCCATCTCCCTTGATCACATGGGCGCTCTCTGGCAAGGCGATGAACTGAGAGTTTGGCAACTCTCGGTGTAGTTTCCAAGCCGCCTCAAGCGGGCAAAGAATGTCGTAACGACCATGTACCAAACATACCGGCAATTCTTTCATAGAGTCGATGTTTTGCAGTATTTGCGCTTCACTAAGAAAGTATTGGTTGGCTTGGTAGTGTAAAAAGACACTCACACGAGCCAACGCTACTTCGTCCACCTCTTCCTCTCGTGTGTATTGTATATCGATATGAGGAGCGAGAAGATTCACTTCCCAACTACTTACCAGAGCGGCTACTTGTCGCTGCTCTTTGGCAGGACCATTTTGCAATTTGTTGAGTAACGACGCGTATATCGTGTCCTCGTCAGTTGAAATACCCAATGAGCTAAAGTTCTTTTCTAGGTGAGCTCGACCGTCAGGAAAGAGACGCGCCACACCGTCAGGATCAGTAAATGCCCACTGATCAGAACGTGCATCAGCCAAAAACAACGCTGAAAGTAATAATCCCCGTACATACTCGGGATGCGTCTGTGCGTATACCAACGCGAGGGTCGAACCCCAACTACTTCCAGATACAAACCACCGCTTGATACCAAGTTCATTACGGATACGCTCCATATCAGCTACCAGATCCTGAGTGGTATTGGCCCGTATCTCCCCCGCCGACTCACTCTGTCCACAGCCACGCTGATCAAAAAGGATCACGTGATACTGCTCAAGATCAAAGCTTGCAGCGTGCTTGGGTTTACTGTTACCTCCCGGCCCTCCATGGCAAGATATGATGGCCGGACCTTCAGGGTTTCCGTATTGCGCGTAATAGACCTTATGGCCGTCTTCTTCAGGTAAGTAAGCTTCACGAAATGGTTGTGGTGTAAACATCGTAAATAACAGTATCAAATGCTAGTCGTAAGAGCAAAACCAAGTTTTCTTTTACTATTTGGAGTTTTTCTTAGTAAAAATCCCTTTCTTTTAAACACGCCACTCGATTGGCGTGTTTAAACCCTTATTTATCAACGTATTTTGGAAACACGCCAATCGAGTGGCGTGTTTGTTTTGCGAGCAGTTTTATGGCGCTGTGTTGATATATTCCTGTAAAAACGCTTGTTCCCGCGCCAAAATAAAGTGGCCTTCAAATTTACCCGGTACATCGCTACTCATTTTTGTTAAAAGTGCAGCTGGTGGCAGCCAAAGAGTTTCTTGACCCTCTTCGATTTCCCCTTCTTCTAGATCTGGTGTACTAACACCACCATCAACAAAAGCTGAGTAGCAATAAGAGATGTGCAACAATCCATACTTGTTGCGATACTCAATAACAATACCTATCGGTTGGTCGATCTGACAATTGCAGCCAACCTCTTCTCGCACCTCCCTGCGTAAAGCTTCTTCTACACTTTCACCTAGATCAATTCCCCCACCCGG
>CAYMXD010000665.1:0-1542 GCA_964394095.1 uncultured Mesohalobacter sp.
AAGAACTCGGGTTAGAATGGCTGGATTTTGGAGCAAGGAATTATGATGCTTCACTTGGGCGGTGGATGAATTTAGATCCACTCGCCGAACTCATGAGACGACACTCGCCATATAATTATGCTTTTGATAATCCGGTATATTTTATCGACCCGGATGGGAGAGCGCCATCCGGAAGCTGTTGTGGTATTTTTGGTGATGATGGTCTTGTTATGCAAACCTATAATATGACAAAGAAAGCAGTTGTAGTAGCTAAAAAACTTGTAGATAAAGGCCTAAATAAATTAAAAACACTATCAGGCGCAGGAGGTGTAATGTTATCAAATGATAGCGGTGGGCCTACAGGAGATCAAAGTATGATTAGAAAGGCAAATAGAACGGCAGAAAATGGAGATGTTCCTTGGGTTGAAGTTAGTGATGCAGTCGAAGCTGTAACAAGTATAAATGGTTCAGGATTTAAAGGGCCTAAGGGTAATAAAGGTAAATTTAAGTCTGGAGATGGAAAAACAAATGCAACAAACGTTAATACAAAATCTAAAACAGGCGATACAGCTAGAGCTTTTAAAAATGGTCAGGATGATGCAGGGAATGCTGTTAGAGTAACTACAGGAGGTTCAGGTTCACTAGAAACATCAAATACAAAAGATGCGGATACTACTTTTGTGACTACCAGAACTAATGGCTTTGAAACATTTCAATCTGGTCCAAACCAAGTATTTTCTGCCTCTAATAATGAAAGAGTTGAAGTAACTGTTCCTAAATCAAAAGCTGATAGCGTTAATCAAGCATCTGAAAATGCATTAATGAAGCAAGCTAGAACTATGGATGCATCAATGTCTAAACTTTTAAAAGAAATAAAATGAATAAAATCTTAGTAAAAAATATTTTTATATTATCCACATTTATTGGATTATTTTTAGGATGTGAAAGCAAATCAAAAAAAGAAATTAATAAACTTAAATTTAAAAATGATTCTTTATTAAGTATAATTGATAATTTAAACAACAAGTATATTTTTGATAGTATTACAGTTAGAGACATACCTTCTTTTAGAAACACTTACGAAAAAGGAAGTTATGTGAGTGGAGAAGTGGTAATTGTAGCCTATAATTCTAATATTCGAACAAATGTGATTTTTGGAGATAGTATATACTACAAAGATTCTGATTTAAATTTAAATAATCCCGACACATTAAAATTACAACGAGGAGGCTTTACTTATAGAAAAAAGTTAGAAGACACATTAAAAATCGAAGGAGTAGTTAATGTTTTCAATAAACATGGAAAAGAAAAACAAATATTAATAAAATCTATTATTAAATCAAATGATTAATCAGCTACTTCATAAAGTAGAAAGCAGACCCGCTAGCTCGGACTTGTAGTCCGAGATTATAAAGTGATAAGCCACCTTTTTAGAGGTGGTTTTTTTATGCCTTAAAGCGAAGCCACATTTTTTTTTGGAAGAAGACTAAAGCCATACTTAACCAAAAAATAAATACCTTTACACCACCCTGGGATGTAAAAAGCTAAATACTGATTTTTGTA
>CAYMXD010000666.1:0-1540 GCA_964394095.1 uncultured Mesohalobacter sp.
ATGAAAATCAGGCTCCCTTTAGGGGAAGGGGTAAAACTGATTTTCATTTCGTGATTTTAGCGAGTGGAAAGTAGTTTTAGTAATGAGTAATTAGTATTGAGTAAGTAGTAAGTAGTAAGTAGTAAAGAGTAACGATAGAAAATATAGACAAAGTACAAAGTTAGAAGTAACAAGATAAAAGTAAAATAAGTCTGCAAACTGAGACTGAAAACTTTGACCTATTAGCGTGAAGTAAATGTTGAATTTCGAATGAATGAATGAAAATCAGGCTCCCTTTAGGGGAAGGGGTAAAACTGATTTTCATTTCGTGATCTGAACTGTGAGTTTTGCGTAAATCAACGCTGGCTGAGTGATTTAGTATAGCGACAGCAATACTAAATCGTATCGAAGCCAAACGTGAATTGTCAAATCAATAACCGGTGACTTCGATACAATCCCGAAGGCTTTCGGAATCACTCAGTCACCTTTAAGAAGGCATAAAAGTGGCGTTAGAGAAATAAAGTTTTTCCTAAAACGTTCCAAATAAATCGGGAATTTTATATTTTAGATATGAGCGAGTAGAGGGTAGTTTTGGTAAGTAGTGCTGGGTAAGTAGTATGGAGTAATTAGTATGGAGTAATAAGTAAGTAGTAAGTAGTAAGGAGTATGTAGTAATTAGTATGAAGTAAGTAGTAAAGAGTAAAAAAATTAAGAATCTGGATTTAGTAAATTTTGAATTTTGAATTATAAATTTTGAATTACATAATCTGAAACACAGAATTTATAAACCTGGATTTAGTAAATTTTGAATTTTGAATTATAAATTTTGAATTACAAATGTTAAGCCAATAACCTAGAATCTGGAACTTGGAATTATTAATTTTTGAATTATTAATTTTTAAACTTTAAACTAGAAACCTGAAACCCCGCTTGAGCGGGATCTTCGCTTCGCTACGACCTGAAATTTGGAATACGAAATCTGGAATTTTCAAACTTGCAACTTGCAACTTGCAAACTTGCAACTAGAAACTAGGAACTAGAAATGCCATAAAACAAGAATTGAAAATTCGTTAGTTTTATGAGCATGCTAGAACATCGTTCGGCACCTGAAACCAAAAACCTGAAACCAAAAACCTGAAACCTGAAATGCCATAAAACAAGAATTGTAAAATTCGTTAGTTTTATGAGCATGCTCGAACACGTTCGGCACTAGAAACTAGTAAATCGTAAATCTTAAATCGTAATTTGTAAATCTTAAATCGTAAATTGTAATTCGTAATTTGAAAAAAGTCGCTTACTTTACCAATATCGCCCCGCATTACCGTGAAAAGCTATGGTTGGCTTTTGCTAAAAAGCTAGATGTGGAATTTCACTTTTTTTATGGCTATAGCCCTAAACAATCTATAAAATCTATAGATTTTGATAAAAAGGAATGGCAAAGTTATAAAGATCAAATCCACTTAGTAAAAAATTATAAACTAAAGCATAGAATTATTTTTCAAAGGAAGGTCTTAAAAAATATTTATTCAAAACAATGGGATGCTATTATTTTATTAGGCGA
>CAYMXD010000667.1:0-1537 GCA_964394095.1 uncultured Mesohalobacter sp.
ACGTCCTAAAGACAAGAAACATTTATATTGTTGGTTTTGGGGCATCATGCCTGAAGCTAGAAATGTAGATACAACCAAAACTGCCTACACCATGAAAAATCAATTCATGGAAATTTCTAAAAAAACCGGATTGCCTATATATGCTGAAACCCGAATAAAAAGAGTTTACATAGCGTATAGACGTTACAAATTTGAATGTTTTCATCAATGGCAACACCCTAGTGGTGACACCATGTATTTTATGAAGTACGAGCCACCAAAATCATGATTTCTGGGCAAAACTTTTAACATCGTCTGCTGAAATCTCTTGGCCTCCTAGTATAACTAAACGTTCTACCACATTTCTTAATTCTCTTATATTGCCTGTCCAAGAGTAATTTTTCAATACTTTAAGCGCTTTATCACTTATGGTTTTTGGTGTCACTCCTTGGTCTTTAGCTATCGTTTTCAAAAAATGATTTACCAGTAAAGGAATATCATCTGCTCTGTCATTAAGCGAAGGGACGTTTATCATAATAACCGCTAAACGGTGGTAAAGGTCTTCCCTGAATCGTTTTTGTTTTATCTCCTCTAGAAGATCTTTATTTGTAGCCGCTACAACTCTAACATCTACTTTTATATCTCTATCGCTGCCTACCCGTTGTACTTTATTTTCCTGCAGAGCCCGGAGAACTTTCGCTTGAGCTGACAGACTCATATCGCCTACTTCGTCCAGAAAAAGCGTGCCGCCGTTAGCAGCTTCAAACTTTCCTGCTCTACTTTTGTTTGCTGAAGTAAATGCACCTTTAAGATGCCCAAATAATTCACTTTCTATGAGTTCGGAAGGTATGGCAGCACAATTAACCTCTATCATTGGTGACTTGGAGCGGTTACTCTTTTGATGTATCCAATGTGCAACCAATTCTTTTCCTGTTCCATTATCTCCGGTAATAAGAACTCGCGCATCTGTAGGAGCAATTTTATCAATCATAGACTTGATGTTCTCAACAGCTTTAGACTCCCCTATCATTTCATATTTTTTGCTAACTTTCTTTTTAAGGGTTTTGTTTTCAGAAGCTAATTTATTGTGGTCCAGTGCTATTCTAACAGTTTGTAATAGTCGGTTTAAATCTGGCGGTTTAGATATATAATCAAATGCACCTTTTCTCATCGTTTCCACAGCAGTTTCTAAATCACCATGACCTGATATCATGACCACAGGTAAATCCGGTTTAATTTTGGTTGCTTTTTCTAAAACTTCAACACCATCAACTTTTGGCATTTTAATGTCGCATAAGACCAGATCAAAGTCTTGGGATTTAATCATATCCAAAGCCTCAAGACCATCTACTGCCTCTTCTACCTCGTATTTAGAGTCATCTTCTTTTAGTATTTTAACTAAAACTCTTCTTATGGCTTCTTCATCTTCTACTATGAGTAATTTTGACATATTAATACACTTTTAATTTTAGTCCAAATCTAAAATAAATACTGTTCTTATCGTTAATTGTATAGATATCATTAGCATTTTCATCTCTCAATCTAATATCATTGATAA
>CAYMXD010000668.1:0-1535 GCA_964394095.1 uncultured Mesohalobacter sp.
TGCGCTTATATCATTCAAATTCCAGGCTTTCAATTTTAACTGCATAACACACAATAAAAAAGACAGTGGTGAAACCGATTTTAGGACTAAAATTTACGCATAGTATGCCTTTTAGGCACAAATCTAAATGCTATAAATGCCTTAGAGTTTTTAACATTTTGAATCTGAAAGCCTTTAAGTGCTTTATAAAACTCACCTATTAAAAGTATACTAAACTAAAAAATAGACTTCAAAAATAATTTTTTAATTGACTAAATTTTAATCTAATACAGATTTTTGATGATTAATAAATTGTTTTAAAGAAATGCTATCCAATGCATTATGCCAAGTGCCTATGTCTAAAATACTTTTAAACTGAGTGGAAATATTTGTATCCGAGGATTTAAGATGTTCGGCATTTATGAGTAATGCATTTAATTCTTGTATTGCTTTGTTTTCAGGAATTGAGTCTGTGTTTTGCTTAAAAGCTTCTTTAAGTACTCTGCCTTTGCTATATTTTGGTGGGTTGATATTATGAATGTTTGTAATCGTTGGAGCTATATCAATAATTTCAGCATAGTCAAAACTTTTATTTTTCTTGATGTTTTTACCTAAGATTAAAAGTTCGGTTATGTTGGATTCCTTCTTATAGGGGGGATGGCCACCGGTATCGGCTTGCCCATGATCGCCTAAAATAAAAAGAGTGGTATGGGGCATATAGCTTTCATTGATCAGCCAATTTATAAATTCATGAACTAATTCGTCTGCTTTTTTAAGTTGACTGCGATAAGGAGAATCAGGATGCCATATGTTTTGATACCAAACCTCATTTTGGTTTATTTTTTCATTTGACTTATGTCCAGAAGATCCTGGCCCTTGAATATGAACACGAAGAAATTCCGGATTCTCATTTTTTATGACTTGTTTCGTCGTCTCAAAAACCATTTGGTCTTTAAAAATATCTTCAAAATTCTCTCTTAAATTTAAGTAAATATCAAATCCTTGGGAAACGTCGAGGTAAGCCCTATCATTAACTATAAAAGCAGTTTTTCTGTCTTTAAAGCTATGCTGAATCAGATGTTGTTTTATACGATTTTGACCTATGAATACCGTTCCAGACATTAAAACTGGATTAGGCAGAGAACAACTCCATGGATAAGTATTGCTTTTGTCAGGATGTGCAGCTAATGGCAAATATAATTCTTTGTAATAAGTTCCTTGAGTTTTAAGTTGTTTCAAATGCTTTAGAGGAATACGATCCATGGCGCCAGAAGCAAGACCGTCTATAATAAGCATAATAGTCATTGGCGGTTTGTTTTCCTGAGCATTGACCTGATTGATGTTTAAAAATAACGCTAACACTATAATCAATATACACGTATCTCTTAATTTAATACTCCTCATAAGCTTAACTAAATGTCAATTGTAAATATAATACATTATATAATTTTGATCCTTCAATATATGACATCATATAATGAATGTAAGACACTTAAATATATTTTAAATATTTTGCTCTTTTTGATTATACAGTGAAATAAATCATATACGTCTTT
>CAYMXD010000669.1:0-1518 GCA_964394095.1 uncultured Mesohalobacter sp.
TAATGGAAGTTTTTTGATAATAATACTATCTTTTTTGTTTTTGTTCTCAAACTCTAGAAAAAACTCGTCGTATGGTTTAAGCCATACATTAAGACCGTTTGATGTTTTTGCTGGCATTTCCAAAGAAATAGATAAAGAATCTTTTTTGACTACAATATTATCTTGCATATTCTCTTTTTTAACCCGTTTTGCCTCTTTACAAGAAGCCAAAGAAAATGTTATTAATAGTAATATTACAATTTTGTTCATCGGTTTGTCTAAATGTTTTACAACGGACTAGTGTATCTTTCAGTGGCGACCAAAAAAGCACAGCCCTTATTTTTTCAGTCGTAAAGTTAGCAAATAAATCCCAAACTTTTGGTTTCAGTGCCAAACCCAGCCATTGAAGATACACATTGTTATGGGCATCCCTTGATTCAACTGTGATAGAAAAGCAAAATCCGTCGATTTAGATTTTGGTCTCATGATTGGACTTGCCATTCGTTAGTCAGCTATTGTTTTAGCCATTCAGCTGTGAAAATTAGCTTTTACTTCGAGTCTGGCAAGTTTGTTCGTGATAACCTTTCAGCTGTCAAAATCAATCGTGACCTGAAATTGTAAGTGATTTAGTTATCTCAAATCGTGATATTAAATTCAGTCGATTTCCACTCCGCAAATTCAATCGTGAACTGAAAACAAATCGTCTTAATCAACTAAAATCGAGAAAAAAAATCAATTCGGATTGAGCTTTTAGTTCAATTATATTTTTATAGTTTGAATCAATTGGGTTGCCCATAACGGTCCGCGCATAACATAAGTGGCGACTTAAAATGCGCAATCTTTTCGGTTAAACTTTAAGTTTCTAAAAATACACAAAACTCTCGTTTCAGCACAAATCTCGCCATTTTTGTTATGCGCTGTTGTAACAAGTTTTTATTCATTTGATTTTGATTGCATGTAATCTTCATTAGTCATGGCTAAAACTGAATACACAGTTTGTGTACTTTCTCCGAACAAAGGAACACCTTCAGCATTTCCAGTCGAAATTATATAAGTCATAGTCGACCCCTTATAAATCTTAACTATTTCTTCGTCTTTAAAATTCGAATCAATCATTTCCCCACCCCAATTTTTTATTTGACTCAAGTACTCATTATATTTCTTCTCATTTAGGATTTGAATGCCTATTCTTTTAGTTTTACTTTCATCCGAAAAATAATAATATATCCAAGATTCGGCTCTATCAATTAACCCCACATTAAATGCAAAGTTCAAAACCCCGAAATTTTCATTAGTATGTTCTTCACCACCGAAAAATTTCCATCCTTTTTTTGTTAAGTATTCTTCGACTTCACCAATTGACATTTCACGTGCTTTTAAAAGTTCTGAAAGACTCAAATTTTGACAGAAAGAATTTGATGTTATTAAGAAAAATATTACAATTAATAAGTTAGTTTTCATTTCATTTAAATTTGTTACAACGGTCCGCGCATAACGAAAGTGGCGACTTAAAATGCGCAAGTTTTTCGGTTAAACTTT
>CAYMXD010000670.1:0-1516 GCA_964394095.1 uncultured Mesohalobacter sp.
GATACTTTTAGACCTATCAAAGGATTTTACTTTTGTCATATTTACGTTATAAGAATGATGAACCCTGAGAAAAGTATTATCATCAAGACTGTGTTCTATGGTTTTCAATTTTTTTGTGATCAGATGATGATTGCCGTCTGTAAGGTATAAGTGACAGTAATTACCATCACTTTTACAATATAGTATATCCTCGGGGTCAAACAATCTTATTTGGCCACCAATGCTAATAGTGATTTTTACGTCTCTTTTTGTATTAAACTGTGTAACAGAATCCCCTTGCTGTTTTTGCTTTGCTATATATGTTTTTATCCTGGATAGTGTCTCAGTGAGGTCGTCGGTATCTACGGGCTTTAGTAAGTAATCAAAGGCGTGTTCTTTTATGGCATTTATGGCATAACGATCATAAGCTGTAACAAATATCACACAAAACCGGCGTTGAGGAAAATATTTTAAAAATTGAAAGCCGTCCATCTCCGGCATATCAATATCTAAAAACACACAATCTACAGGATGGGATTTTAAATATTCTATGGCCTCTATGGGGCTGGTAAAAACTTGCTTAACTAAAATTTCATCAGAAAAATTAGACAGCTCCCACTTCAAACTGATTATTGACTTTTGCTCATCATCAACTATAACTGTTTTTAGCATTTTTTAATCTTTAGATAAAGGTAGATAACATCTACTCTCCTCGTGTTAGCGATGTATAACTGGTCATAAAAAGTTCATAAATGGTATGTTTTAAAATGCTCAAATCAAAAGTCAACACAAAAGTATTTTCTAATAAATTATACAGCTTATACAGTTTTTATGACCAACTAAACATTACGCTATGTTCTAATCATCAAATCGCTTTAGTTTTGAGAGACATTAGATCAATGAGGTCAAAAAATAGAATACATGAACATTAGCCTAATATCATAAAAAACCAAAATAAAGTGTAAAACTTTATGAAAATCAGCTTGTTATGATGTTTTTGTTTTCAGGATTTGTATTCTTTTTTACTAGGATAAATTATAAACAAGAACGAATGTAAGCTATTTTAGACCCTTAGATGACAAAACGAGATGAAAATTTAGACAAAAGTAAATGCTGGCCTTGAAGCCATTATATACTACATCTAAAAAAGATTTGAAAAGTAATAATTAAAAAAGTTAACTAAAACCAATGATAATGAAAAACAACACACAAACAACTGCAAGGCGACATTTTAAATACAATAAATTATTTAGATTTTTATTAGTAACATTTATTGGGCTAATTTCTTTCACAGTTCAAGCTCAAGATTTTATCACTGAGTGGACTTATTCTAGTGGGCCTACACAATTAAAATTTAATGCTTTAACAGAACTAGGTCAAGTCAACTATACTTGGTCAACAAGCCCTTCTGGAAATAGTGGTTCAGGAAGTTTCACTAAAGAATTTGCTGGTGAAGTCAATCTAGATGATATAACTATAAATGTAGGCGATGTCGTTACCCTGTCTATGTCACCAACGAATTTAAAAAGGTTTTATA
>CAYMXD010000671.1:0-1508 GCA_964394095.1 uncultured Mesohalobacter sp.
GTCACTCTACACTCTTCACTCTACACTCTACACTCTACACTATTCACTCTACACTCGTCACTCTTCACTTTACACTCCTCACTTTCAAACTCTATCATAAATCTATAACCTTAAACCCTAAGCCTTCGCCATCTTGTTCAGCATTCCCGCAAAAATAAAATAATGAAAAGGCAACATACTATACCAATACAATCGACCTTTTAAACCGCGCGGTCTAAAGGTAGCATTTTGGTGTAAAATATCATTATCATCTATATAAAATTCCAACCAAGCTTCGCCCGGAATTTTCATTTCTGCAAATAATAGCAATCGCTTTTCTTCTTTATCGGCCAACACAACCCGCCAGAAATCTAAAGCATCACCGGGATTGATGCTTGAGATGTTAGTACGCCCGCGTCGTAAGCCTACACCACCAAACATTTTATCTATAAAGCCTCGTATACGCCATAAAAAATTAGCATAATACCAACCTGATTGCCCACCTATCTGCCAGATTTTTTCCAGAGTTTTATCCACATCATCAACTTTGGCGTGTTGATGGTCTTTTAGACAACCAAATTTTGGCACTTTTATAAAACGATTTAAATCTCGTTTAGAAAATCTACCACTCACTTTCGAATCTTTCCAGCTGGAAATCACCTGATTCTGCTCTATTTTGTCAAAAGCCAGTTCGATAGCCTGTCGATAGGTAAGTTGGCTGTGGTTTAATTTTTCCTGTAGCCTGCGGTCACTTGTAGTGACATCTACTTTCATGCTGTCGACTAAATTTTGCGCCAGCTTATAAGACGTTGCGGTGACAAAATACAGCCAATAAGACGATAATTTTGGAGTCATGACAGGAACGTTGATAATACTCAGTGGTAATTCACGAACCTCGGCATAGGTTCTCATCATATCTTTGTAACTCAGCGTATCCGGCCCCGGTATATCAAAAGATTCGTCAAAACAATCTTTGCGATCTATCACACTAGTCAGGTACGTAATGACATCCCGAATCGCTATCGGCTGACATTTGGTATTCACCCATTTCGGCGTAATCATTACAGGAAGTTTTTCACATAAATCCCGTAGAATTTCAAACGAAGCACTACCCGAACCTACAATGATCCCTGCTTTTAAGACCGTTAAGGCGTATTGACCTTGTGAAAGGATAGCTTCAACTTGTTTTCTGGACTCCAAGTGTTTTGAAAGTTCTTTTTGATTGACTATTCCACTGAGGTAAATGACCTGTTTGACTTTTGTATTGACCATTATCTTTACAAACTGACGAGCGGCCTGAGCTTCCAGATCATCAAAATCGGTTGTTGAGCTGCTCATAGAATGGATTAAATAGTAAGCCACATCAATATCCTGTGGAATGTGGGCATCATCATCTTCTAGAAAATCTATTTCCACAATGTCAACCAGAGTTTTTGTTTTTTTATCAACAGACAACCGGTCTGCGCTTCTTACTGCACAAACCACATCATGTCCTTGTTTAAGCAGAATAGGCAGCAATCGCATCCCTA
>CAYMXD010000672.1:0-1507 GCA_964394095.1 uncultured Mesohalobacter sp.
TTTATCTGAAGGCAACTTATTAAGCGTTCCGATTTACAATGAAGTTTTGGAAATTATGCTGGACAAATACAAACCTGAAATTTTGATTGGTCACAGTATGGGCGGAATGACAGCGGTTTTTAATCAGCATCTTAAGAAAAATCCAAACATCAGAAAAATGGTATTGTTAGGAGCACCATCCGATTTAAAACGAATTATGGACGGATTCCAAAAAATACTGGCTTTAAGCGATAGGTTCATGAAAGCCGTAGAAGAGTATTTTAAAAAACGTTACGGGTATGGATTTGCTGAATTTTCAACACAGGATTTTGCTAAAAATGTAAATATCCCGGCTCTTATCATTCATGATAAATATGATAAAATCGTACCTTTCACAGAGGCTGAAGATATCCATAGCGCATTGATAAATTCAGAAATAATGATTACAGAAGGCGCCGGGCACTCCCTGCATAAGAGTAAAATATATAAAAGAGTTTTAGAATTTATAGCATGAACTTCCCCATAAGAATAAACAAATACCTGAGTCAGGTGGGATACTGTTCTCGCCGTGAAGCCGATAGGTTACTGGAAGCTGAGCGTATTCTTATCAATGATGAGCACCCCGAACTCGGCACCAAAGTCCAAAAAGGCGATAAGGTAAAGGTTGATGGAAAGCTTGTTGATGCTGAAACCGACGAAAAAGTGTACATGATTTTCAATAAGCCCAAAGGCATTGTTTGTACTACAGATTCCGGCGTAGAAAAGGATAATATAGTAGATTATATCAATTACCCGACACGTATTTACCCCATAGGCCGTTTAGACAAAATGAGTGAAGGGCTTATTTTTCTGACTAATGATGGGGAAATTGTAAACAAAATTCTCAGGGCCAGACATTATCACGAAAAGGAGTACGTCGTAAAAGTGAATAAACCCCTTTCAGCATCATTTTTAAAATCCATGCGCAATGGTGTAGAAATTTTAGATACCACGACGAGGCCCTGCGATGTTGAAAGGGTCAATCAAAATACGTTTAAGATTATCCTCACTCAGGGGCTTAACCGACAGATTCGTCGCATGTGTGAAGCACTTGATTATCGAGTGCTGGCTTTAAAACGTATTCGAATCATGCACATATCTTTAGATATTCCTGTTGGGCAGTACCGGATGTTTACCGAAGAAGAACTTATAAAGCTTTATAAACAGATTTGATCATAAAGCAGAAGAGACTAAGATTGATATAAGACCTTGCCGAAGTATATTTTTTCTTCTAAACCGTTGAAAATAACATCTACTTTTGCCTATTCCGCAGACAGTTGATTATTTATTTTTTTAACCTCCAAAGGGCGAAATAAATAGTTGTATCGAGATTCACCACTAAGATCTCGATACAATCCCGGCAAAAATGTCGGGATTACTACTAATGACGTTTTATGGTAAATCGTTGAAATTCAGATATATAATTTTAAATAAAATTTCTAAATTTTCGGTGGCTCGACCCGACAGTAATACTTTAATATTGAAACAT
>CAYMXD010000673.1:0-1505 GCA_964394095.1 uncultured Mesohalobacter sp.
TCGTCTGTTTCAAACAAAGTTGCCACATCATAATTATCCGTTTTATAGGAGGTTTTCATTATAGCTCCAAGCTTTTTAGTAAACTTATATTCAATAGAATTGTTAAAATAAAAGTTGTTTGTTTTATTAGTTCTATCAAAACTTCTTTTAATGTCGCTTAAGGCAAAGTTATTTATTTGGTTATCAAACCAAACATAGTTTAAATCTGTTTTGATTTTGAGGTTATCAGTAGTGTGTTTTAGTTGGAGTTTATTTTTAGACTGATAATCTCTACTCTTATTATTAATTTGTAAATCATTTTGCAATTCATTTTGAAAAAATTGTTCTGTATTATTTTGATTTTTCATAAATGCATAATTATTAAAACTACCAATATATAAGTCAGTGTTCTTACTCAAAACAATATTCATAGAAAATCCAAAAACACTATTATCATTTTGTATAAAGTTTTTAAAGCCGTATAACTCATCTTGAAGACCTTGCCTTTGTTTTACTTCATTAAAGTTTTTTGGCAATGAAAACATCTGTTGAATGGCTTCTTCACCAATATTTTTTATTTGTTTTAAATCTATAAAGTTATTGCCAAAATTAGTGCTTTCACCAAAAAATTGAAGATTAAAAGAGTCGTTTAATGAGAAGAAATTACCATATGCACCTGCTTTAATATTATCTTGATAACCACCTGATAATTGTTGTTTACCAAAAAAGTCTTTATTAAGTTTAGAGTCGAGTTTGATATCTAAAACTGCAAATTTTTCATCACTTAATAAACTTTCCTTAAGCTTTTTATTTTTCTAATAAAACCTTACTTCTATATCTTCAAAATCTTCAGGTGATAAAGATTTTGTTAATATAGAATTTCCAAAGTCAGAAACTTCTTTACCATCAATTAAAACTTTATTTATAATTTTACCATTTACTTTAATATCACCGTTAGACTCAATTTTAAAACCATCTAATCTAGCTAAAACTTGTTCTAAAGTTTGGTCGTAAGCCTCAGTGTGTTGTTCTACATCGTATATAATTGTATCTTTTTTTATAATGACTGGTGGTTTGTTTTTTATAGTTACCTCTTTCAGTTTAAACAAATCTGAATTTTCTAAAGTGAATTCCAATTCTATCTTGGATTCACTGTTATCATCAACGACAATTGTTTGTTTAAATTTCGAAAAACCTAACCGCGTAATCTCGATGGTATAAACTCCTGTTTTTATCTTTTTTTGAATAACAAATAAGCCATTTTCCTTTGTTTCTGTTGTAGCTACAATATTTTTGGTGTAGTGTTCAACCAATAAGATATTAGCAAGGCTTATGGGTTTATTATCTTTATCATTTACTTTCCCAACTAGCGTTGTTTGTGAAAACAAATTTCCAAATAAAAAAAATATACAAATGAAAATTAAACATCTCATGATTTAATTTATTTTCAATTTGCTTGTCTTATTCTTTTTTTGATGGCTTTTTTGTTATTTTCTAAGTTTCTTAACTCTTTTTTTGAAATTTCA